>DAIQNC010000029.1:0-2624 GCA_036788655.1 Ktedonobacteraceae bacterium | reverse complement strand
TAGACAATAATGCGCTTATTCTCGCCAGCATCTCTAACCTTCGTGCGTATGCACCAACACTCTCTCCATCGCTCACTCAGCTTCATCAATGCAACAGAGCGAAAGAAGATGACTCACCTCGTTTTGTCATGATCGACGAGATAGAAGGCGCAGAGCGAATCTGGTTTCAACAACTTGGCATAACCAACGCGCTTATCGTGCCGCTTATTGCTGGCCCACAGTATCGCAGTGTCTTCGACCGTCAGAGAAATAGTGTCTCCGAAGGACGGCAATGCGTGGGTTTCGCCTTCGTCAACTATCCAAAAGGACACCAATTCCCCACTGGCGGACAACTGGCCTTTGCAATGGATATTGCTGCCCAATGTGCGCTCGCTATTGATAAAAACGCCATGTTTACACGTATTCGCAATACCGCCGCACTTGCTACCGAACGTGCGAACACGATGGATGCTATCTTCGATGCAATGACCGAAGGTATTCTGGTTGTCAGTATGGACGGGGAAATCGTCATTAGCAATAATGCTGCCTCGCGCTTTATTGGTATGCCTCTTTATGCCAGAAAGCCGCTTGAACTTTTTCTACGTGCAAACCCGGCATATACGTTGTATGGTCAACCGATTGAATATGAAGATTTTCCACTTACCCGTGCATTAGGTGGGGAACATATTCGTGGTGAGCGTTTTGTAGCTAAACGAGTCGATCATGACGAACGTATTCTCGAAGTTAATATCTCCCCTCTGCTCAACGACGAAAACAAACAAATTGCCATCGTAGGTGCATTCCGCGATGTGACTGAGCAGGTACACGCCGAACGGCGCATGCGTGGTGCGCTTGATTTATTGCTCAATGCTGCTGAGGCCATTTCTGGTGTCAACGATGTGCAGGAGTTACTTCGTCGTATTCTGACCATGACCGCGCATGAACTTCATTGTGAACACGGCATAATCTTTACTCACGATGAAGAGCAACAATTGTTTACTCCGCTCGTCTCACTCAATGACACCCAAGAGCATGATGACAACCTGCTTGATGTACATACTTTGTTCTCTCATGATATATCAAATGCATCTGAACAGGAGCCTTTTTCCTCGCTCTACGCTGGAAATGCGACTGTATGGGCAACAAAGTCTGCTAGTTATCACTACCCTGAATATTCCAGGGGAAATACAAGGGTAAGTACATTACTCCTCGCTCCACTCATTCATAATAATCACCTGCTCGGCATCATGGCGTTGAAGCAACTGCCATCCACCGACGAGAACAAACCAATACGCTCCTTTACCATGTGGGATATCGCCGTTGTCGAGGGTATTGGGCAGTTTGCAGGGCTTGCCATCGAGCAAGTGCGCTGGCAATCTGAGGCGGAAAACGCCCGGACGCGAGAAGAGGCCATGCAACAGGCCAACGAACTGAAAGATCAATTTCTTTCCATCACGGCTCACGAATTTCGCACACCGCTCACTGTCATCCTGACGCATAGCCAACTCGTGGCACGTCTTTTACGCAAAGCAAAAGATGTGCCTCAACTCAACCGGCTACTTGATGGCCTCAAATCTATTGAAGAACAAACTCATCAGTTAACCAACATCGTCAACACTTTCCTGGAAGTTACGCGCATCAATAAAGGCCAGGTATCGCTCTCGCTGGAGCCGCTGGATGTAGCAGCACTGGCAAAGCAAGTGGTGTCAGATCAGGAAGCTACTACAAAGCATCATATTCTCTCCTATCACATCGAATCAACAGAGCAGCCATATAGTGTAATGGGTGATAGCGCACGGCTCTCCCAGGTACTTACCAACCTGATACAAAATGCTATCAAATATAGTCCACCCGGTAGCCCTATCACGGTTTCATTATGTCAAAAAAGCGATAAGCAACAGAACAGGTATGCTGAAATTCGTGTGAAAGACAAAGGCATCGGTGTGCCAGAGGATGCACAACAACACCTTTTTGAATGCTTTTATCGCGCTCCCAATGCACAGACAAGCGAGGTTCGAGGCGTAGGACTGGGGCTTTTCGTCGTCGCGGAGTTCCTGAGACTGCATAATGGCAGCATTCATGTTGAGAGTAGCGGCGAATACGGCGAAGGTAGCACATTTATCATAACGCTACCACTACTAGAAAGCGATGAACTATCGGCGTGACACATCTGGAAACACTACGACAATGGTTGCTTACACTCGCTGCCAATGCAATGGAGCAAGAGGAAACGGGCGATGCTTCACACGACTTCGATCATATCGTGCGTGTCATGGCATTAGCAGACACGATACAGGCCCATGAAGGGGGCAGTCTTCCGGTCATCTGGGCAGCTGTTGCCTTTCACGATCTCGGTCAGGAACGCGAACGGCGGCATGGTGGAGATCATGCACTGATAGGTGCAGACATGGCGGCAAATATCTTGAGTGGCACATTATTTCCACAGAACGCCATTCCCAACGTACAACAGGCAATTCGAGACCATCGCATGACAGGCGGAATCGTTCCACATACACTCGAAGGACGCATCCTCTACGATGCTGACAAAATAGACTGTCTTGGAGCCATCGGCATCGCACGTCTCTATTGCATCACTGGACGCTACAATCAAAAGATATACTCGACGCTACCTGATGATATTACTC
>DAIQNC010000028.1:8260-13650 GCA_036788655.1 Ktedonobacteraceae bacterium | reverse complement strand
CATCAACGCGGTTCCGGCAGGGAAATAGCCAGCTTCGCCGATGCCGAGAATCATGCGAGAAATAAAGAGTGTGATGAAGTTCGTTGCCAGCACTGTTCCGATGGTCGCTACGCTCCAGATAGCGACACAGATAGCTACGACATTATGTCGCTTTGTGCGGTCTGCCCAGATGCCGAGTGGAATTGTGCCAAGCGTATAGACGATAAGAAACGCCGAAGCGATGTAGCCGATGCCAGCGAGCGAGAAGTTAAGCTCCTTCGCAACGATGTTCGCCGCGCCAGTAAGGACATAGCGGTCAAGATAGTTGATGAAACTGATGCCAAACATGACCCAGAAGACGTAGCGAGCATAGCCGGCAGTGGCACGCTTCGTTGCTTTGTCACTCGCTTTCGTCGTTGACGCAATATCGCTCATGAGACCTCCATCATTGAGGATAGTGGGTACTGTTAGAGGAAGACGATGATGCTGTAGCTACAATACCATAGATTGTCGCGCTTGCATAGCATAACAAATCTCTGTAGGGGCCTTAATTTATTACGCCCTCGTACTCCCAACGATTCGTAGTGGGTGACGTGAGGGCGTAATAAATTAAGGCCCCTACAGAGATGTAAAAGGCTTGTAATTATGTCAAAGTAATGTTAAGGTATCTATAGTAAATTATAGTAATGCATGTTTAGCTATAAAGAGGCAATGTTTATGGAACAACGCTTACTTACTACAGAAGATGTCGCCGAATACCTGCGTGTCGATGTTGTCACGGTGCGGCGATTCGTTACAAAGGGAGAATTGATAGCATATCGAGTTGGCGGTGAGTTTCGCTTCATGCGAAACGATGTCGAGGACTTTGTACGGCAGCAGCGTGTTGTAGCGAAGGAGGAGCCGAACAAAGGGCAGTTCGACAAGTTCACAGAACGAGCGCGTAAGGTGTTGGCACTCTCTTCAGAGGAGGCAATACGTCTCAAACACAACTACGTTGGAACGGAGCATTTGCTGCTTGGGTTGGTCGCGGAGGGCGAAGGCGTGGCGGCGCGTGTGCTGCAAAATCTCGGTGTCGCTCTCGACGATGTGCGTAAGCGAGTGGAGTACCTCATTGGACGCGGAGAGCAGACTGTTACGCCGCCCATTGGTTTGACGCCTCGTGCGAAGAAAGTTATCGAGCTTGCTGTCGAGGAGGCACGTTATCTCGGTCATCACTACATCGGAACGGAGCATATGCTACTCGGCCTGATTCGTGAAGGCGAAGGTATAGGCCCGAAGGTGCTTGAGATGCTGAAAGTGAATTTAGAGCAGGCACGATGGGAAACATTAAGGGTGCTGTTACGCATAGGCCCAAAGGGAGAGCAGTCAGAAGCAACTTCTTCACAACTGAGTGAACAATCTCAAGAAGGTCAGGAAACATCGGACAGAGAGGGAAAACCTGTTACGGATGATGAAGAGAAGGATAATGAAGCTTCCTAGTCTGTTGTTTGATAATAACAAAAAGAAGAGGAAATAGCATGACACACATCAGCGACATTTGGACTGGTAAAGCCAGCAACTACGACCATGGACGCCCGACGCCACCATCGGATTTGCTTGATATGCTGACGCAGTTGATCGACGTGCCGTGTCCTGCACTGGTGGTGGATATGGGTAGTGGTACTGGACTGTCAACCGCAGTCTGGGGTGAGCGAGCCGAGCGTGTGATTGGCATAGAACCCAATGCAGACATGCGGAAAGAGGCCATCCGCAAAGCCGAGAGTCATCTCTACGCAGCACATATCGAGTATCGAGAGGGCGTCGCGCATCAGACAGGTCTACCGGATGGGTGTGCGGATATCGTGACGGCTTCTCAATCATTTCATTGGATGGAACCAACCTCGACCCTGGCCGAGATTGCTCGGATTTTACGACCTGGAGGACTTTTTGCCGCGTATGACTATGATGTGCCACCTGCAATTCATTGGGAGCTTGATCGACTCACTCAGGAAGCGATGAAGAACTTTGTTGAGCTTGTGAAGGCTCGTGGATTGGCTCGCGGTCTCAATCTCCGGTCAAAGGAACAGCATATGAAGCATATGCGCGAGAGTGGTCATTTCCGCTTCACTCATGAGGTGTTGCTTCACTCTGTCGAGCAGGGAGACGCTACACGATTTCTTGAGATGATGCGAAGTAGTGCATTCACCAACATGTTTCAGTTCACCGAACAAGATTTTGGTTTAGATCGCCTCAAACAGGCTGCGCTCCAATATATCGGGACTGCGCCTATCCCCTGGTATGTGAGTTATCGAGTGCGTATCGGTATCAAATGAGTGCAGGCCGGGGTATGAAACACCTGGTAATCTGGATGTACAAGTTCGTTGACATCATCGAAATTGCGCGAGGAACGGAGTGAGCAGAGATGCAAGAACCGAATTGGGAAGAAGCCCGTCATATCACGAAAAGGAATCCGCAATCGAATTGGGAGGAATTCTATCATATTACGAAGAATAACCCACCCTGGCCGCGTCTGGTCCGCGCTGTCTCGTTGCTGGGACATACGGGTGAGGCTCTGGACCTGGGCTGCGGCGGAGGCCGTGACACACGGTATCTGTTGGCACACGGCTTTGTCGTCACATCTGTTGATAACGAGGCAGCTTCTCTAACCGCGTTGGCGGATCTTCCGCGTGAACACTTACATCTGATTCAATCGACCTTCGAGGATTTTTCCTTAACCACTTTTTGTTTCTGGTGCTGTTGTATATGAGCAAGTTGCGTACAGGGCCGTTCGTAGAAGCGATAAAGCAAGTAGGCAAGCGGGATAGTGATGAGCAGGACACAGGCCCAGTAGAGTGCGTAGGTTGAGAGAAAGTCTGTTGAGTAGCGTTTGACGATATAATCATTGACGAGGCGTAGAAATGGTAAGTGCCAGAGGTACATGCCGTAGGAGAGTGAACCAATCCATCGCAAGGGTTGCCATGAGAGCATCATTCTGAGCCCAACGGGGCCGAAGAGAACGCCGATAATGCAGAGTCCGTAGCCAGAGGCATAGGCAAGCTCTGTAAGCAGCATGTGGTCGCCAATGAATGGATCGAGGAAGAAAAGTTCGTAATAGAATACCTTCCAGCAGGCCATGAAAAGCAGTACAGCAATGCCGATACCCCAGAAACGCATCCCTCGTTTGCTGATGTATTGAGTGAGCCTGTGGTTTGGAGCTGCGTTCCGTGTGTAGATGTAGAGTGTGCTGCACAGCATTCCGATAGCGAAATCCTCGAGGTATTTGCCCGATGCGCCATAGGTGATGAGTAAGAAGATATTGAGAACAGAACGTGGAACAAGGAGCATCCCGGTTGGATGCAGCATTGTGTAGAAAATTCCAATGCCACGTGTAGTAATTCCCCACACAATCATTCCTGCCAGACAAACGATAAGACGTTTCAAACGCGATTGAGGGGATGTGCCGCGTCTCACGAACAGGCTGAAACCAATGACAAATAGTGGCAACAACAGATAATATTGCCACTCGATTGCCAGTGTCCAGAATGGGCCATTGATTTGTTGATAAGTAGCAGGAGCATCCATAAGAAAAAGCGGAAAGAGCAAGAGACGCCCGAAATGGTCTGGGCGAAGATAGGCTGGATTCAAAATGGTCGTTATCAACACAAGTGCGAGATAGTAGCCGGGAATAATTCGCAGAAAACGTCGCCAGTAGAAGGTGCGTGTCGATGGGCGCGGCTGATCGAAGAGCAAATATTTCGCATAGGGCATGAAGAGGAGAAAGCCGGATAGTACAAAAAAGAGCGTGACCCCTGAATAGCCGGATAGTACAATTGAGTTTCCCAGTTGACCTAGTATGGGCGTCAAGTCAAATATTCTATGCGTGAAGTAGTTAAGGTGGTAAGTGATAACGCTGAGACATGCAAAAGCGCGTATACCGTCGAGTGCGCCTATGTTTGGTTTGTTATTCGTCCGTATTTCCTGAGTATCCTGAGTATTCTTCTGTAACGCGAGCAAGACAACGACCTTTCCAACAAAAACAAATTGAATCTTTCCATTCGTAGGGGTGTAATTCTATTACGCCTTCGCGTTCCTCTACGATACATCTAACGAGCAGAGGCGAAGCATCGTTGCTTTCATTACATGACGGTGCTAATTACGTAGCATTTCGAGAAAGCTCCAGGATTGCATGTCGCGTTCAAGATGGAAGCGAATGAGGCCGTGCATGGCGCGTTCCATTTCTGTATGGAGGCGAGTGTCGAGCTGGAAGCGTGGAACTTGCGCCCAGTCGGTACGATGGAGCAGACGTAGCACTTTGAGAGCGTTAAGGGAGATAGGATACGCCCACAGATGCGAGCAGTTGGGGCAGAGCGCACCACCGAGCGACGGTGAAAAGCCATTTTCTTCGGGACGTAGCTCTGTATCACAGTTAGCACAGGAGCGGAGGACAGGCTCGTATCCAACGCTGGCAAGCAAGTAGATTTCAAAGTGGCGCATGAGTAAGCGAATATGCAAGTTCTCGGTGGCGTTGTTTTTGATGGAAGGTTGTTCTTGTTCGCCGAGTTCAATTGGCTCTGCGGTTTGTTGCCCATCTGTTGATTGAGCAGACCGTACTTCCTGTGCAGCTTCGTTGTTGATGGTGCGAAGTGAGGCTAGGAGCAAATCGTAGACATCGAAGTGTGGTGTGCTATCTTCTACGAAGCGATCCACGAGTTCTGCGAGATAGAAGCCACACGCCATATACCACATGTCGTTGTGCATCTGTGGATAACTCTCGATGGTTTGTGCCTGAGTGACGATATCAAGGTTGCGACCAAGAGCCATCTGGAGTTGAGTATGACAGAGCAGGTCAAGGTGGCCTGTCTTGCGGCTACTGGGGCGGCGTATGCCCTTTGCGATGGCACTGAACTTGCCTTTGCGTGGCGTGAACAGCGTAAGAATGCGATCCGCTTCTCCGAGGTCGCTTTGTTTGAGAATGATAGCTTCGGTGGGGTAACTACGTAGTTCTCGCATGATGGATGCCTTGTAAAACAAAAAGAGAGACGTGACGCACGTGCCACATCTCTTTTTGTATGGAGGCGACGAGCGGACTCGAACCGCTGGTGCAGCTTTTGCAGAGCCGTGCCTTACCACTTGGCGACGTCGCCGTGAAGGGGAGCGGGAGACGGGGATCGAACCCGCGACTTTCTCCTTGGCAAGGAGATGCTCTACCACTGAGCCACTCCCGCATTTGCCAATATCTACGTCCTCGCGTGACCGCGATTTCGTTGTGTGTGTAAGATATCACATCCTTCAATCATTGTCAACAGGTTTTTCAAGATTTTCTGCGATATCCTGATGAATCCGCTTGATTGGCTCCGCATATGGAGGCTAGAGTACCGTGAAAGTATGGCGAGCAGTATAGGGTAATAGTATCCGTAGTGCGACCATTCATT
>DAIQNC010000028.1:1744-8250 GCA_036788655.1 Ktedonobacteraceae bacterium | reverse complement strand
GGCGCGTTCCAACAACGCAAATGTCGCCAATTGGAACACGCCGACAATGAATGGTCGCACTACGGATAACGAGAGTTAATACACTTCTTCGCCGCGTATGCTTGTATCGAAAGTCGCAACGGTTTGGAAGCTGGTCGTGTCTACGGTCACGAGGTCACTTCCGAGCGAGCCTTTCTTGTGCAGTTGCTCGAAGGCCCGTGCGCGGTTATTTATCTCCTTGTACTGACCCCCGAAGGTGAAGGCAAACTGCTGTATCTGCCCGTTGGTACGGTTCAATGCGAGAATGTCGTCATCCTGTTTGCAATTTGCGCTTGACATACAGATGCTATTGCCAGTAAAGGCTCCGATGAGGATTTGCCAGTTCGAGTTCCAGCTCTGAACCGTGTGCAGAGTGAGTATCTTGAGTGCATCGTTGAAAACGATGAAGGTACTCGTTCCCTTCTGTGGATCATAGAGCATGGCGTTGAGCCTATCTGTGCCGAAATGCCCCACATAGAAGACCTCGTTGGGTGTCCAACCCGTGTAGTCCTGGCGACGTTGCAAAGTGAGGTCGGAATTGAAGACGAGGAACGCTCCGAGACCCTTGCTCGGCTCGTAAAGCATAACCTGTGCGCGACCAGAGCCGTTGAAGTCGCCACTGAAGATTTGCCAGTTGCCCTTCAAATCGTGTAGTTCGGTATAGTCGTTGATGGTCAGGTCTGGTGAAAAGTCCATGATACGCGCCTCACCGATGGAACGGTCATAGAGGAATACACCATCTTGATTGGTGTTTTTGTATCTTCCAATATAGACTTCCCAGGAATTGTGCCAGTAGGTATATTGCTGCAAGTGATGCACGCTCAGGTCGGAATTGAAGTCGAGCAACACGACAGTCGCGGTACGATTCGATGCGTTCCATTGATCGAGCGTCGTTTGTGGCGAACTCGCGCTCGGCGTAACCGAGAGTGGTACGTTGGCATCGGCGAAGCGGTTATACAGGAAGAGGTCATCGTGTTGCCCATCGAAGCGTCCTGTATAAAGTTCCCAGTTCGCGCCCCAACCGGGCAGGTTGAGATGCTGCTTGATCGTCAATTGAGGTGTTAGAGTGAGTATCTGAATTGTGCCGTTGGTGCGGTCATAAAGCAGAATATCGGATGTACCAGTCCCTGTGAAGTCACCGACACGCACATCGAGCTTTGAACCCCAACCATTCGCGGATGTTTTCGCATCCGAAAGGTAGGAGCGTTGAGCAACGGGCGTTGTTTGTGCAAATGCCTGACGAGTCTGAGAGCTAACATCGGTGATGCGTGAACTCGTCTTTGTATTCGATGTGAAATTGACAATGCTCAAACTGCCCTGTTGCCGATTGTAGAGTAACAGGTCGCTTTTGCCATTTCCTGTAAAATCAGCATTGAATTCCTGGTCTGTCGTGCCGCTGCCGCCTGGAAGTCCAAGCGTTGGATGACTGACCTGTGCTGTTGCCGCGTACTGGCTATTCGCAGCAACCATGCCGGATAAGTCGTTGCCATTGATGCCGGGAAGACGCGCAAAGAGCGACTGGGCGAGCAACTGCGGGAAGTATATGAAGCGTAGTTCATTATTCTGAAAGCGCGGCTCGTTGATACGTTCAACGGGATAGTTGAGGCCAATATACATGGGCTTCGAGTCACCATAGTTTTGATAGGTAACGTTGAACGTACTCAGGTCGTCACTGACCCCTGTGACAAAGGCAACATGGCCTGCGTCACTATAGGCCCAGACGCCATCGTTACGTGGAAAGACAGCGATAGCACCGACACGCGGCGTGAAACCAACAGATAAACCAGCGCGTTCCGCGTCAACAGCCCAATCAGCCGCATTGCCCCAGTTGAGCGGCAAGTCATAGCCGAGTAAGTGCCATTGCTCCCATGCCCACCAGACGCAATTTCCGCCACCCGGAAATGGCCCTGGACAAAGCTGAAACGGGTTGCCATCACGGGAAAAATACGCATCCTTACAGTTTTCGTTGACCGTTTTGCTCGTGTGATCGAGCGAAACAGTGCCAACTGAACCATCTTGTACAGACTGCGCGTTGACCGGATGAGAGCCTGTCATAATGAAAATCGAACCAAACAAAAAGATAAGTAAAGAGACCTGGAGTATATGTAATACTCCGGTAAGAACCCTGTGTTTTGTGTCCTGGTTCCCTTGTCCCTTACTATCCGTGAAGAACGTGAACATATACCTGACTCCTTCAAGTATGTTATCGTAAGAGGAAGTGTCGTATATGACTACGTTGTGAGAGGGCAAGTGGATTATCTCTATTGTACAGAGAATCCGTGTTCGCGTAGTTTGGCAAGAACACGCTCAAGGTGCTGTGGTTGGACACGTACAAGGCGTTGCTGTTGCTCCACTTCTCCGTTGAGGAGCGTGGCAATGTCTTCATCAGCGAGCAGGTCAGCAAGTATCTCTGGCGAGAGACGCAACATTGGTGCGTGTTCGACTGCGATATCGTGTTGCTGGTTGTATCCACCGCCCCAGAGCTTGAGGCGAATAAGGAATGAAGGTGGCACTCCACGATTGCCGTTGGTGCTACAACAGTAGGTGTTCAGGAAGCGTATGATGGTGTCGAGTGTCAGCCCTTGCTCTAACGCACGTTGTAGAGAAGAGACCGTGATGCGACGCCAGCCAGTCGGCTCGTCGAAGTCGCTAAAGTGTTCCAGTTCTGCTGCAAGATACAGGTCGGTAACGGCATATAATGGTTGTACGAGGCCATCATCATGTAGCTGCCACTGGATTTCACGTGGGGCAAGAGGCTCGATAGCAGTGAGGTTGCGTACAGGTGCAGAGACCACCGAGGGCAGGAAGTCCCGTTGCCAGAGCATCTCCTGTAATGTCTCAAGTTGTCCAGGAGCGACCTCGGCAAGTTTTGGCGCGATACGACGCCGGAGTAATGAGCGCGTTGTATCATCTACAAACAAGTTATCAAGCAATGCCACATCGTCAACCTCTAGCAATGTTGCATCAGGCCAGATTTCGATACGACGTGCCTGACGTTCCCACTCTGCCAGCGAATAGTGAATGTTTTGTGGAATGTCACTTCCTGCTGCCTGTTCAAGTGTGCGTTGAATATCCTCTGAATGCAAACCAAGTCGGATAGCACGAGTGACACTGGCTTTTGTGAGACGATATTGCGCGATGTGTTCGAGACTAATACGCTCGGCAAAGCGGTCGAGTGCAATGAGCAGTGCCTCAGAAACGGGAGCAAGGGCAACAAGCTCGAAATTCGGTTGTACGATGAGCCGTCCCCATACTTCATTTTTCACTGGCGGTGGTACGTCGGTGAGTAGCAAATAGGAACTATCTGGCACACAAAATGAGGTTGGAGCATCCTCTGAGTCTAAAGTTGTGACACCAAGCCAGTGTAAGGGGCCAGTGATGGCGGTACGAATGAAGCCACCTTCGACCATATGCCATCCTTCACGATGCGTGAGCCATCCCCGTTTGAGCCGAAAATCCCAGCCGTAGGGATTGCTTCCATTCATGTACCGCTCGGTACGCGACCCGTACTGGCGAGGAAAGAGAAGATAGGGGACATGCAATTTTGTACGAGCGATGAATGACGAGAGGCTATGCCACTCATCCGGTTGCTCGTGTTCGAGCCGCTCGACGATGGCCTGTCGTCCATGCACAACCTCGTCATGGGCGGCATCGAATGGCGAAGGGCCGGGACGCACGTTGACATCCGGGAGATAGAGTATTTCGTTCCAGAACGGACTATTCTGCCAGATATCAAAGCAGCGACGCGCTCGCTCAATGAGAGGAAGTGAAAAAAAAGGCTCTGCATTCACTGCAACAATGCTTCCATTTCGCTCTTGTAGCAGCCCCAGGTGTGTCAGAAGTAGACGTAGAAAGAGGAGATAGGGTACATCGGTCTCAAGCCGTATCTGTTCTCCTACCATGCGTGTTCCTGTTTGAGTTCCCTGATTTCCTTGATTTTGCGTTCCTCTATGCCCAACCTGCTCAATGACGAGACGAAGCGATGCACGTGAGAGTAGCCCGGTATTCACCAGCGATAGACCGTCATCCTGTGAAGCGACCAGCGACCAGTAGAGATAGAGGGCGCGTTGTAATGCACGTATTCCCTCTGTCTCTTCGCTGTCATCAGTCTTCTCGTACTTGGTATCCGCTGTGGCATCTAAAGTCGAGTTCGTAAAGGTTATGAATGGCCCACCTGTTCCCCATAGTTGTAATACTGCGGCTCTGACTGCCTCAGGCACAATGAGAGTGCCATCATGAATACCGCTTGCATAGTCTCGACCAACAAATGCCGTCTGTTTGCCCCAGAAAAGAAGACCGAGTAAGAGCAGGTGACGTACTGCTAACTCGAAGAGGCCATGTGGATGTGCAACGGGATACTGTAGAGGCGAGTTGCCGTTCGATGAGAATGATGTTCCCGTTATTCTCATACTCCCGTGAGAATGAGAAGCAGATACACCTTCGCTCGTTGTGTTATATCCCTGTACATATGATGGACGTACAGGGGGTAATGTTGCCTCGGTAGCAGGCATGATGGTAGAGAAGTAGAGGGCGAGATCGCGGCTATTGGCCCTTCCTCTGCTAGCAACGAGTTCTTTGAGAATAGCTATCTCAAGCTGATCAAGGCTCTCCAACACACGTGATAGAGCGTTTGGATCGAACAGGTAGCGAGCCATCTCGTCTGGCGTAAGCGTTGACGACGCACTCGTCTCGTTCACAACCTGATTTGTCGAAAGGTTGCGCGTCTTCAAGACGGTTTGCATATGAAGAGCTGGTGCGCTCTGGAGCAGTTCGATATCAATGTGTTCCATGAATATCCTCAGTATGTAGAAGGGGCGCCTGTCCGCGCCGCTTGAGTTCTTCAATGACCTGTTCTGCTCCCACTTTGTCCACGAGAGAAAGCGTTGGATGAATACTCTGAACAATCTGTGTATCAAGCGAAGTGGTCGCGGAAAGTTCGCGCATCACCACCGGGTCAGCAGTCTCAACAAGCGTGACACCTGTATAAATACGAGTACGTCCATAATGTGCGAGCCAGCGTTCAAGTTGAGCCAGTAGCTCAGAATGAGTATGCTGTGTATTTTGTACAATAGTGGAAAGCAAGTGTAGTAATGGTTCAGGACGCGAACCGTGACTGATTGCATATGCAAGTGCCTCTGGTGTCACAAGATAGCGAAGCTGGCCGTCACGAACACCGGCAATTGCAGTAAAACGCTCCAATATTGCTATACTCGACCAGTTTTCAGACGCGCAATGGGCATACACCGTCTGTGTATCTACAATCTTCAACGATTGAGCATGAGTTGTCGCAGTATTCTCATCTATGAGTTCCTGGGGTATTGTACCATGCAAGAGCCAGCGGGCTAGCGGCGTGAGGCGAAAGGCGAGAACTTGCCCATCGTGCGAAAATGCCAGGTCACAGATGCCCCACCAGTGTAGCGGTCCACGTAGCAGATTAGTGAAATAGTGAAGCTCTGCCTTCAACCAGTCGTTGAGTTGGGTCGGATGTAAAGGATGTTCCGCCTCTTGCTCGATCCACCAGTGCGGTGTAGAGTAGATGCGCTGTCGTTTCTGTAAGAAGAGGGGGTCAATACGGTAGAGAAAACGTGCGAATGCGTTTACGTGTATCCATTGCCCGACGGGTGTTTGCGCGAGTAATGCGATGAGAGATTGGCGAGCCTCAATGTTTTCGGCTTCTAGTTCGCCCGACCGAAGCAATGGTTGATTCTGAGATGTGCCGCGAACACGCACTCGCAGACCCTGCGTCTGTAGCTCATACAATTCTTCATATGGTGCTTGCGTGAGCCAGAGCGAGAAGAGGCCGCGCAGTACCTCTAAACGGTCTGGGCCTAGCAGTAGTTGTGCTACATCTGGCAAGATTGCAGCCTGTGGCTCCTTTGACTCATTATGCAGGATGTCCGCGAGGCGCAGTAGCCGCAATGCGAAACTGAGTATTGGAATAGGGCGAAGTGTCGAGTCGTGCAGCTTTTTCAAGATAGCCTGTGACGGCATATCTGAAAGGGGCGGAAGTGCGATAGAGCCATCACCAGTAGAGGTTCCCGGTGGGCGTAGCGCGGCGGACGCTGTGCTAGCAGTATCTGCTTTCACATCAGCATCAGAAAAGCGGTGTTCTTCAATACAACGGGCAGCGAGCAAGAGCGTTGTCAGAAGCAGTTCTGAATCCGCATGTTGAGTGGTGTATATCTCGTCTTGATGTTCCTCGATGTCATAACGAGTGATAGGAGCCATCACGTGGAGCGCACTGCGTACCTCTTCCGGTACATGCCAGCCGATATCGAGCAGAACGCCGCTCAGACCAATACGCTGATGCGGTGAACTATTGACGCTTGTGCGAAAAAGTAGTCCTTTATTTTGTAATGCGCTTAACGTGGCCTGTAGTTGGTTTGGCTGTCCCAGCTTGAATCGCTCGAAGAGTCCTCGCAGGTCTTCATCCATCATTGTGCCACCAGCAAGAGAGAGTGCGGCGAGCAGTTGGCGTTGAGGCTTCT
>DAIQNC010000028.1:0-1734 GCA_036788655.1 Ktedonobacteraceae bacterium | reverse complement strand
TGATGCGGCGACACGGCGTACCACGTCGGGCTGATGCATTTCATGCAAGATAGCATCAGTTAGCTCCTGCTTCGTTAACCCATTTGTCGGGATATCGTATTCACGTGCGAGACCCCGTAAATCGCTCAAACCAACTTGTGTTAGTATGTCTTCTACATTGTTGAGTGGAATGGGGCCACGATGCGTTATGTTGACATTGGCGGTATTGATGGTGTGCTGAGACAGAAAATTCATTGTTGTTCTTGCTCTTTCCCGCCCCTGCTCTCGCTGCTCACTCTCCTCTGGTATGAAGTGGGTCGGAGTGATAGTCAGTGGTGCAGCATCGGTACTGAAAGACATCGGACGCGCAAGCCACTGATACAGCAAGGCTGCGGCGTGTACACACAGTGGTTGCGATTGCGCTATGCTCTCGGTTCCATTCGATATCGAGAGTTGAAGCGTATTGTGTCCACAGGCACAGCGGCTCGACCATGCTGTAGGGCTATCGACATCAACTTCCACCGGGCATGACCTCGTGTCTCCCATTGTATCAGGCAATGGGGAAACACGACGTAAGGGTGTCTGCGTTGTCCTTGCTGTCTGTACCGTCCCATTTACAGGTTGTGGGATGTAGACAATGCCAGCGATGCGTCCACCCTGGCGTTGTGTTTGTTGCACGGCTCCTGCTCGATAATATTCTTGTCCTTGCGAGGCTTTTGCTAGTCCCGCCATGCGAATGATGTCTGTCGCACGTAAGCGTTGCAACGCAACAGGCACAACATTTTCCATAAACATGCTTAAAAATTGGATACGTAATAAATACGCTATGACCTTATTTCTATCGATTCACTGCCGACTCATCGTGCTCATACCCATCAACAATATTGAGCTATCATAGCACGAAGTTGAGGCTAATGCAACGGAGACCCGCAAGCAACATATGTGCCGGATGTTACTCTCTACACGAATTATGAACCGCATCCTTGACACTTTTGGCTGCTAATTCGTATTATACATAGGAAAGAAGTACGTCCTGGTAACACAACCTGCTGAATAAGTAGGAAAGGTCACATTGTTATGTCAAACATCTTTAAATTGTTCGCTGAACAGGATAAGTTAACAGACGAGTTATTCGCCTTTATCACAGACCATAATGCGGACAACCGTAATGAACGCGCCATTGCAAGCGTGTTACATGAGGTTGCGCCACAGATGGTCTCTGTCGCGGAGTGCATGATTATCGACGGTGTGGACGAGCGGCACTATGTCGCTGATTACGTCAGTGCTGTATTGAATGGCTACGGTTTAGAAGAGTAACATCGGTTTTTAATAGCTAGACCCCATGTTGTGACGTGATTTATCACGTCACAACATGGGGTCTAGTTCGTACATGATATTGGCGATGGTGGCGAGTGCCGCCGTTTCTGCCCGTAGAATGCGCTGGCCCAGTGTGACGGCCTGTACGTTGTAGCGTTGAGCCAGTTGTACTTCCTCTGCCATCAGGCCACCCTCTGGTCCAATGAAGGCTACCACTGTTTGTTTCGATAACGGATCACGCTTGCTTGCCTGTAGGACATCGCGCAAACTTTTCCCTCGTTCCTCTTCCCACGGCATAATGGCAAGGGCGTCATTGGGAATATCGTTGAGCGCGTGGATAAGTGGATGAATGGGGAGTAGCTCAGGGATACGGGTGCGTCCACATTGTTCCGTTGCTTCTTGCAGAATGCGTTGCCAGCGTTGCAATTTTGCTGACCC
>DAIQNC010000027.1:13271-13780 GCA_036788655.1 Ktedonobacteraceae bacterium | reverse complement strand
TACCCTTTTTGGGCTTAGGTTGATGCCTATTGGGTCTGATTTATCACACCCTGACCCACCATCCTTCTTGACAATATATTACCTACCTGCGTATACTTTAGGGCGTCATATACTCATCCTAAACCGTAGGGGTTTCATTTATGAATTCCCAATAACGGTCTTCTCGCTTACATAACAAAGGAGTTTGCCCTGTGAGCAAGGTTTCCGTCCCCTCTTCAACGAGCAACCCCTGGAAGCTGACAACGGAGCGCATTGTGATTGCTGGTGTGCTTGCCGCTATCACCATCACGCTCGGTCTCGTACCAGGTATCGGTTTCATTCCTATTCCAAATACGACAGGTAGTGCCACCACTGAACACATTCCGACGATTATTGGCGGTATCATTGCTGGTCCCGTTGTTGGTGTCATCTCTGGATTTATTTTTGGTCTCGTCAGCTTCCTTCATCCTGGCAGTGCGGCTATTTTCAAGGATCCGCTCGTTTCGATTCTTCCGCGCATCTTCATCGGC
>DAIQNC010000027.1:12856-13261 GCA_036788655.1 Ktedonobacteraceae bacterium | reverse complement strand
CTAACTGCATGGGCAACGTTTGCTGCACTGGTACGTGTCAATCGTGATGTTGCCGCCGCCGTTGCTGGTTTCGTCGGTTCCGCAACCAATACCATTCTCGTCGTAACAATGATTATTGTACGTGGCTACGCTCCAGCACAGGTGATAATTCCTACTGTTATTTTCCAGGCAACCATCGAAGCGATTGTCGCCGCTATACTCACCGTCCTACTCACACGCGCCTTCTTTATTTTGCAATCACGGGTCATACGCGCCCCCGACGAAAAGCCGCGTGACCAACTTCCCTACTAGGCATTTTCACTACCATGATTGAAGTCAAAAACGTTACTTTTAACTATAGTACACAGAGTGAACAGGACGTACTGCCAGCACTACGGGATGTGAGTCTGACGGTGCGCGAAGGTG
>DAIQNC010000027.1:0-12846 GCA_036788655.1 Ktedonobacteraceae bacterium | reverse complement strand
ACAGTCGCTATCATTGGGCAAAATGGCTCAGGTAAAAGTACGCTTGCTAAATTGCTTGCCGCTATTCTGCGCCCGAATAGCGGCAGTATTCTTGTCGATGATTTGCGAACCGATGCAAGCGGCGAAGCTATCTGGACGATCCGTCAGCGTGTCGGCATTGTGTTTCAGAATCCCGATGACCAGCTTGTTGCCAATACCGTCATCGACGATATCGCCTTCGGGCCAGAGAATATTGGTCTGCCACGCTTCGAGATAGAGGAGCGTGTTCAGGAAGCATTACAATTGCTCGGTCTGGAGTCGTTCGCGGAGATGGCGATATCCGAATTATCGTCCGGTCAGAAACAACGGGTCGCCATCGCTGGCGTACTGGCAATGCGCCCTCGTTATCTCATACTCGATGAGCCAACAACGCTGATTTCGGGCAAGACGGGTCGCCAATTGCTTGATACAGTACAACGACTGGCACGTGAACAGCATATCGCGGTCATCCATATTACTCACTATATGCACGAGGTGACGGATTTTCAACGTGTCGTCGTTATGAATGAGGGGCGTATTATCATGGATGGCGTTCCTTCACTCGTCTTTGCTCACACTGATGAACTACAAGCAATCGGACTGGATGTTCCAATGGTGACGCACCTCGGCAAGAAACTCCGCGCTCACGGCTGGACATCCATTCCCGAAGTTGTCCTCTCTACTGAGCAGTTGAAGGTGGGTCTATGCTCTTCCAACTAAAGCACGTCCACCACACCTACATGCACGGTACGCCATTTGCACGTGAAGCTCTGCATGACCTCTCGCTCTCGATAGAGGCAGGCAAGACAACGGCACTGGTCGGCCCCACACAATCTGGGAAATCTACCATTGTAGACCTGCTTGCAGGTCTATTGAAAGCGGCACCGAACAGCGTTTTCTTCGAGGAGTCCGACGTTGCCGCGCCGAAATTCGATATCGAACGCATCCGTTCGCGTGTCGGCGTTGTCTTCCAATCGCCAGAAGCGCAAATCTTCGAGGAGACGGTAGGCAAAGATGTCTCCTTCGGGCCGCGTCGCAAGAAACTCTCGAATGCCGAATCGCGCCGCCTCGTGCAGGAATCGCTCGAAGCTGTTGGGCTTCCCTACGAAGATTTTCGCTCGCGCTATACCTATGCACTGAGTGGTGGTCAGAAGCGGCGTGTTGCCATCGCTGGCGTTCTTGCCATGCAACCCGATGTGATTATTTTCGACGAACCTACCGCCGGACTCGATCCACGTGGACGCCGTGAACTCCTGGACTTAATACAGAGTTTGAAACAGCACAAACATTCTTCAACGGACTCCAACACGATCATCTACGCATCCAGTAGCTTAGAAGAGGTTATCGAACTTGCCGATGATATCTACATTCTCGACCAGGGACATGTGGTGATGCACGGTACGCCCCGTGAAATTCTTGCTCAAGCGATAGACCTGATAGCTCTCGACATCGCGCTTCCAGAGGCCACACATATCGCGCTGTCTTTACGTGACATATTCCCGACAATACGTACCGATGTACTGAGTATGACAGAACTGGAAGACGAGATACTTAAAAACATGGTCGAGGTGAAACGATGATAGAACTCTCACGAACGCTCACAATCGGACAATACGTCAACAACGGCTCACTGCTGGCACGTATGGATGCGCGTACCAAGCTCTTCTGTGCCTTTCTCATCATCGTCATTCTCTCCATCGCCAACACCTTCGCGGCCTTTGCCGTCTGCCTGTTGTTTTTCATTCCCGTGCATTTTCTCTCACGCATCTCGTTCAGCTATATTCTGCGTAGTTTCAGACCATTCATAGCCTTTTTACTCTTCATCTTTTGCGCGGAAGTTCTCTTTTATCAGAATCCGCCACATACGCCGCTTATCTGGCACTGGTGGATACTCAATATTTCATGGCTCGGCATTCTCAGGAGTGTCCTCACTTTCATACGTGTTCTCTTCCTCTTTTACCTTGTCTCAATGCTTACCTTCGTGACCTCGCTGGTTGATTTGACGGACGGCATCGAAGCACTGCTCTCACCATTGCAAAAAATCGGCATTCCAGTCAGTGTTTTCAGCATGATACTGGTGATTGCCTTCAAGTTCGTCCCCATCTTCGTTTCAGAAGTCGAGCGACTCATCAAGGCGCAAACGGCACGTGGTGTACGCTTCGATAAAGGCAACGTCTTTCAGCGCACCGTCAAACTTGCCCCATTGTTCATACCACTCTTTGTCAACGGCTTCAAACGTGCCGAGACGCTCAGTGTCGCAATGGAGGCACGTGGCTACGGCAGTCACGCAGGATGGCGACGGAGCAAACGGCGTGTCCACACGTTCAAACGCTTCGACGCCATCGCGTTGTGTTGCACACTGCTGATATGCGTTCTCGTCATCGTTGCGAATTTCGCGCCTATTGTAAGGGCGTAATGCATTACGCCCCTACACTATCGGCAATATCAAATACAAATTTTCAACATAGACATTTCTCGATATTCACACATTTTTCACACGTTACAATCTTTTTTAATACTTTCCTAACATCCTCTTGCTTCAACCTGTCGTATCCCCATATGCATTTGCATTCACGATAATTTATGTAGCCTGTAGATGTACTCACGGGGTGAATGCAGAGCGAACGCTCTTGACATTGCGTCGCGGATTGTTAGAAGTAGAAGAGGAGAATACTATGGCGCAACCACTATTCACATTGTCCACACCGCTTACCAGATCGGCATCTGTAGCTTCGTCCCGCACATCCAAACAGCCGGATCATTCTGAAGACGACATTCATCACACGCCACACTTTCCTAATACGCCTGTACCTGATGAACCCATTACTCGCCCAGACCCACAACCAGCGTTCCAGCAACGCTTCATCCAACTGGAGAACACATCACGCAAGCTGCAAACGTTCTTCGTGGTTGCACTCGTTGCCCTTACTGGTTGGGTTATTGTCCAGACAGCCTTTTCGCTTTCGCCCTTCGGAAAAGCACAACCGTTTATCGTCCTGTGCATCGAGTTCGTCTGGTGGCTCTCTCTGCTTGCCCTGCTCACGTATCTGTTTAAGCGTGTGTTGAGTAAGCTGACCTTCTCGACCTATAATCTGGGACTGGTCAAACAGCAACTCGATACAGCCCACGAAGAGATTGTGCGAAAGAATGCTCTGCTCGAACAATCCATAAAGGATGTCTGGGCGGCACGACGACGCTACTCACTTCCCGCCAATGTCGTCTCACCCGGTCACTATCAGATACAAGACCTCTTCGGTGGCTACCGCGATGTGCGTGTCCAGAACGAGTCGGGGAATCACAAACTCGTCTGCGATTGCTATGTCTATAAGAAAGACGGCATCTGCACTCACACGATTGCCGCTGCATCGCTACATCTACGGATTTGCTCTATTTTGCGGTGTGGTGTTCACGGGAAGACGCGAGCAACTGAACGTGCGTCTTTCTTAAAGAAAAGAGCATAAGGGTTATATCGTATACAAAGCGTAACATGCTTTTCAAATAGAAAAGAACTTCTGCGCTTCCCTGACATCCACGAGGGAGTGACATCCCTCGTGGATGTCAGGGAAGCGCAGAAGTTCCTATGACAAATCATCGCCAGATAAAATATAATCATCCAGCGAATGTACCCACGATATCTTGCCCTTCACGGCATTCAACAATTTCTTATCAGCAGTCCAGCACTCACAATTTTCTATCTCTGTGAGCGCGAGATAATGTGCATCATAGGTAGCTGGTAAATTGAACTGATGAGCAAGCTCCATTGCACGTGTACTTACATCATGAAGAGACGAAGAATGTAGCAATATACCTACCGAAAATATCTTAGCTAATCCTTTAGATGCCTCTGCATAGGTAATTTTCTTCGCTACAACTTGCCTGTACATAATATTTGTGATTTCATACGCGAACAGAGCAGGCGCAGTAGGTTTTGTCTTCTCTCTTCCCCAGTGTGCTAACAATTTACCTGCTACATAAGAATCCTCTTCGCGCAGCACCCACTTGATAGCCAGACTTGCATCAACTACTACAATATTATTACTCATCTCTGATCTAACTCTCTCAAACGTTCTTCGCGCATTTGATATATCTCTTCAAGTGTATTCCAAAACACATCGGGATGAGCGCGTTGAAGCTCATCCCGATATGCCAGCACATCTTGTATAGCGGCTAGATTGAGACCATCTTGATATTTCTGTAAAGGAATGGGTTCAGCAGGATATGTCTGCTCAAGAAAACTTTCAATATATTCTTGTACAGACAAATGGCTTTCCTCTGCTGCTTGCTTGATACGTTTGCGAAGTTCAGGGACTAGATGAATCTGAAGGTCTTCACTATCATCATCATCATACTGATGTTGTAATGCCATAGCATTTCTCCTATCATACTACCGTTTATATATGCTCATATATGCATACTATTTCTTGTTTTGCGTTTAATCAATGATAACAGAATACACTATCGTTTTCAAGCCAACAATACCAGTTAGCTTAACCGCAACAAAACGCCCCCTTGCAACGTCTAACTACATAGCGGCGATACGTCAATAGGTCATTTGACACTGGTATCTTCCATGAAACCTGCTATACTACGAAAAAGATACACGTTATTCATAGGTTTCACCGTCTCAACTTCATACTTCTATTATTTCTGAAAAGAGGCATTCTATGAAACTATATCGTCTCTGGCCTCATATACAGCAAACACGTCTTCATGCCACTTCGATACTGAAGCATCTTTTACAACGTGGAACACTCCTGCTTATTCCACTTCTGCTCTCACTCGTGCTTGCCCAACCAGCCTTTGCGCGGCAAGTCACGTCGTATAGCGCGTCAAGCATACAGACACAGCGAGTTGCGGACGATGGCCCTGTCATTTCTCAAGCAACGGCAGGTTTCGATTCTCGTTTTCATGATGGCAACTGGGTTCCCGTAACCGTCACACTCGACAATAATGGTACAGATTTTCAAGGCATGGTTGCGGTCAACGTTCCGAGTTCACCTCTCAATAATAACGGCAGCACATCGGTGTATCAGGTTCCCATCAGCTTGCCATCGGGAGCACATAAGCAGATTACGCTCTATGCTCCCTTCACGTTTGATAGTCCGGGGACGGTACAGAACATTAGCGTCAACCTGTTGAATACGAGTGGACAAACGGTCAATACACAGCTTGCCAGTTTGCGAACACTCAACGCTGGCGATATCTTTGTTGGTGTCCTCTCTGACCAGAGCAACAATTTCAATGCACTCAGTAACGTCTCTTTGCTAAATACTTCTTCATCGGTCATCGTGCAACCACTCAATGCCACAAACTTTCCAGATAACTCGATAGTTCTCAGAAATTTCGACCTGCTTGTGCTGGACAATTTCACTACCGCAAGTCTGAGTCCGCAACAACTTAACGCCCTGCAAAACTGGGTGGCTCAGGGTGGCTCGCTGATTATTGCTGGCGGCCCGGAGTGGCAGCATACCTTCAATACACTTCCATCTACATTGCTACCCGTCACACCAACCGGAACCGCAACACTTCCGGGTGGAACATCACTGCTTCCCACTGGTAGCTCCACATCGAACGGCACGAACAAAGTGGGAAGCGGCATTACTTCATCTCTTCCTATCAGCACAGCAACACTCACTACTGGCACTGCCGTTCTCACATCTGGCAAAACACCGCTTATCGTACAGGCATCAGTAGGGCAGGGAAGCGTTGTCTATCTCGCCTTCGATCCAACGCTTGACCCCGTATATAGCTGGACGGGGGCATCAATTCTCTGGAAAAGTCTACTGTTCCGCACAGTGAACGAGCAAACGCTAATGAATACGCAGAGTATCAATAGCGGTATTGTGCCAGCTATTGCCTTCAGCAGCAAACCTGTCAACCTCAACTTCAGCGGACTGCTTCAGCTGCTACTCAATAATAGCCCACCTGCTATCTGGTTTATCCTTGTGCTACTGCTGGCCTACATTCTTATTCTTGGGCCAGTTCGTCTGTTCCTGGTACGGCTCCTCAAGAAACGCGATTGGAGTTGGCGTATCACGCTCATCACTATCGTCGTCTTCTCGCTGTTGAGCTATGGACTTGCGCTCCAACAACAGGGAACGTCTATTCAGAGCGATAATGTCACCATCGTGCAACTGAACGGGCAGAATATAGGTAACACCCTCGCCCATATTACCAGTTTCCAGGGAGTATTTGTTCCCAATCAGGGCGATTACCAGCTTCATCTGCCACAGGCGAGTTTTGCACAACCGAACGACTCGTTCTACGGCCCCGGTCTGGCATCATCTACGACGACCTTCCAATCGTCATCTAGCGCAAACGATATAACGCTGCATGGCGTCAATATCTGGACGTTGCGCTCAATTGTTACTGAACGCGACCAGACGATACAGGGTGGCATCACATCGCATCTTTCGATTGCGAACAACACGCTACAGGGAACCATCACAAATACGCTTCCCTACGGCCTCACTGATGCCTTTGTCTTGATTGGCGATCAATATGTCAGCATAGGCAATATCGCATCGGGTCAAAGTACACAGGTGATGTTACAATCACTCAACGGCTACCCGACCTCGAATACACCGCTTGCTCAACAAATAGCCAGCGCGGACGGTCAATCCTCAAACTACGATCCCTATGGGCAGCAACCACAAACCGAGGTACAACGCCACCTTTCCATCTTACAAACCCTTGCCGGAAATACCGTGAACAGCACCTATTGCGTCAATGGCACATGCTACACACAGGCATCCAGCGTTATGTACAATGGTACTGCTCCCGGCTTCAAATATAGCAGCGTGACGCTGAGTGGTGGGCCGAGCATGATGCAATTTCACCAGTATGATCCGCTCACCATTCCCAACGCATCGGCTACGCTTATTGGATGGGCCAATAGCGCACAATCCGCGCTTACTGGCAATGTCACTATCAATGGCAATGCCGCCAGTGGACATCAAGAAACTCTCATTCAGGCTCCGCTCTCCGTTAGCACTACTGGCTCATTTATGATGAACTCGGCACTGTTTCATAGCAAGGTTATCAATGTCGTAGGCACAAACACACAGGCAGTATCAGATGGAATCTATACGATGAATGGAGGCAGTATCACCTACGAGTATACCGCTCCCGGCCTTGCACGTATTCATGGGAACATGCTCACACTTGCCGAAAAGTCAACGCTTTTGCAAAATGCGCCAATCGTGACTGGTAATAGTTCGCCTCTGGCAGATGCGAATACGCTTCAAGTGCATGTCTACAATTGGCAGAAACATACATGGAATGCATTCTCGTTCTCGCAATTCACCCTGTCAATCAGCAACGCACAGCCTTATATCAGTTCCGGGGGGCGTATTCTCGTGCAACTGAGCAACCAGAATAGCTCGCAAACCGCATTGTTCAATAAACCGCTCCTCTCTTTGCAGGGTAGCATCCAATAGAAGTTTTTACGAAAGAGAAAGGAGCATCTATCGTGCAAGCAGTACAAACAGCACCTACCACGCAATCGGCAACGATTATCAACGTCGCTCACGTCTGGAAACGCTATCGCAACGTGAATGCCCTGAGCGACTTCAATCTTGAGATACCACGTGGCTCCATCTTCGGCTTGATTGGGCCAAATGGTGCGGGCAAGACAACGCTCATCCGCATCCTCGCCGCTCTGCTTCCAGCCAGTAGCGGTCTTGTGTGGATAGATAATCAGGAAGTGAGCAAATCGCCAGCCATTATTCAGCGCAAAATCGGCTATATGCCTGACTTCTTCGGCGTCTATCCCGATCTGACCTCGGCGGAATATCTGGAGTTTTATGCAGGTATTCACGGTATTCCGCGCAAGGAACGCCCACAACTCATCCGCGACTTGCTCGAACTAGTTGACCTCTCATCCAAATGTGATGCAATGGTCGAGTCGCTTTCACGCGGCATGAAGCAACGCCTCTGCCTCGCTCGCGCCCTTGTGCATGACCCCGATGTGCTGCTGCTTGATGAGCCAGCATCGGGGCTCGATCCACGCGCACGTATCGAGCTACGCGACCTGCTCCGCACCTTGCAAGGAATGGGCAAAACGATTATTATTAGTTCACACATTCTGCTTGAACTGGGCGAAATGTGTAGCGATGTCGCCATCGTGCAAAAAGGGCATGTCGTCATTTCAGGCAGTATCGAGCAGGTTTCACATCGCGTCAATGGTGGGCGTCAACTCGAAGTGCGCGTTCTGAACCGCAGGGAAGAAACCATCGCAGCCCTGAAAGAGCTTCCAACCATCACCGATGTGCAGGAAGTGACGAACAACGATGGTACATTCATTCAGGCCGATTTCACTGGTGATGATAGCGTCTTGCAGCAAACACTCGCTACACTCATTGCACGTGGGCTACCCGTTATCTCGTTCGCACCACGTAGTGGCAGGGGTCGTCTCGAAGAGGTATTCATGAGCATCACCGAAGGGAGCAGCCAATCATGACCTTTCTTGCCCTTCTTACTAAAGAACTTCGGCTCCGCCTTCGTCGTGAGCGCACCATCTGGATTATCGTTATCTACATCTCGCTCATGGCCTTGCTCGGATGGTTTTACGTCAGTCGCTACACCAACACCTATAACATCAACAACGGCTTCGGTTTGAGCGAGGTCGGGCGTACACTCTACTACCTGCTCTCAATCGTGCAACTCTTCCTGATTCTCTTCATCACGCCCGCGTTTACTGCAACAGCCGTGAATAGCGAGAAAGAGCGTCAAACGTTTGATTTGCTATTGTGTTCGCGTCTTACACCTTTCGCGCTCGTATCTGGCAAGCTCGTAGCAGGACTGGTCAACTCGTTGCTACTCATTGCAGCTTCGATACCACTATTCAGTCTCGTTTTTTTCTTCGGCGGCATCTCGCCTCAACAACTTCTGCTCGCTCTACTCATTTACATTGTGACGACTATTATGCTCGGCACATTCGGCTTGCTCTGTTCCACCTTCATTCCACGACCAGCCGTCTCGACAGCTATCACCTATCTCGGTGGCTTGCTCTGGCTCGTTTTACCCCTACTCATCGTTTTCATTCTCTCCGTAACAGGTGGATTTCAAGGGCAGAATCAAAATTATCTCTATGGCTGGAATCCAGCGTTCGCCCTCATCAGTACCTTTCCAGAGAGTGGCATACCCCCTTACCATATCGGCAGTCTCACCATCGGCATATGGGCAACATACTCGCTCATCAGCCTTGTGAGTGCTATTCTCTTTTTCGGACTCAGTTTGCTATCTGTTAGACCCGTGTATCGCTATCGCCCGTCGAATATACCCGGTACAACGTCATCTCCACCAAAGGGGCAGGAAGGGCAGGTCACGGCATGATACAACTCCAGACACGACACGCAACATCGAGTGGGAATATCGTTACCGCCTTGCGTCCCTGGCGACAACGCTTACTCCTTCAACAAGGTACACGCTGGACTACACATGGTCTCGTCGTGGGGCTTATCCTTGCCTGTCTTGTGCTAGTTGTCTCGCATTTTATTCCGTGGGCAGGTGCTATCTACTGGGCAGCAGGTATAGCACTACTCAGTATCTTCGTCGCGCTTGGTCTCGCACTCTGGTATCGTCCGACATATGCGACAACGGCACGGCGCGTCGATACACAACTCAAATTGCATGATCGGCTCAGCACTGCATGGGAATTACGCGACGAGGTATCGACACTGGCAACGCTACAACGCCGCGACGCCCTCAAACAGCTTGGCATGTATACACCCAGAAATGCACTCTCGCTACGTCCAACTCGTTCGCTACTTATCGTCTTCGGTGTTGCCTTGCTTGCTCTCATTGCACTCTTCATCCTGCCAAACCCGATGGATGCCGTTCTCAAGCAGCAAGCCGCTTTTCAAAAAACGGTTGCTACTCAGATAAAGCATATCGAGCAAACTCGTCAGCAACTCGTACATCAACCCGGCGTCACACCCGAACAGAAAAAACAAATTGACAAGATACTGAGTGACCTCGAAAGCAAGCTACAACAAGCAAAAAATAGTAATCAGGCGCAACAGGCACTCGCGGAAGCTCAGGCGAAACTCAATCAGCTTCGTAATCCCAATACCGCGAACAGGCTACAGGGACATAACGCCGCCAGTTCAGCACTACAGGGTAGCAACAACCGCACACTCAACGCTGTTGGTCAGGCACTCAACAATAACGACCTCAAACAACTGGCAAACTCGCTGAAAAGCCTCAGTTCACAAATCAGTAAACTCTCGCCATCACAGCGTAGCCAACTTGCACAGCAACTTGAACAGGCTGCGAATCAGGCGAGCCAGAATCCACAACTGAGTTCCGCGCTCCACCAGCTCGCCAAATCCGTCGCCAGTGGCAGCCAGAGCGATGTCACAGACGCCGTGAATGCTGTTGAACAGGCGGCTCAACAGGATGCGAACGACGCAACACAGAACGCCGCCGTCAGTCAAGCGCAAAGTAGTGTACAACAGGCCGCCAACAATTTTGCCCTTGCCAACGATGGCACAAGTTCACCGGGTCAAACACAAGCGCAGGGGCAGGGTCAGGGTCAGCAAAATCAGGCACAACAGGGTCAGGTACAGGGGCAAGGTCAGCAAGGTCAAGGGCAGGGTGACGGAAACAGTCAAACGCCGGGACAGGCCCACGGACAGGGCAAGGGGCAAGGTCAAGGCAACGCTCAGGGAAATGGAAGTGGACAGGGCGGCACTGGTAAAGGCGGTAGCGGCGGTGGCAACGCTGCTGGCAACAATCAGGGCAAGCAAGAACAAGTGACTGTCCCTGGTCAAATAGGCTCAGGAGCCAGCGTACAGAATCAAGACCCCGGCAACAACGGCGTCGTCCAGGGTGGCAGTAGCGTCCCCTACAGTCAGGTCGTCGAGGAATATGCACAGGCCGCACACGATGCCATCGACAACAGCGGCATCCCCATCAACGAAAAAGACCTCGTTGGCGGCTACTTCAATAGCTTAGAAGGGCAGTAGAAAACGGTATGGCACAACAGAGCGAACAGACGAAACAAAACTCATCTCTCGCGGATGCTCAAAAGACGGCAAATTCCAGCGAAGACCCAGGTAGGGACCGATTTATCACGTCCGAGGCTGATATCACCAGTTTTATCGACATCGCGCAACGCCTGGAACGCGAACTCACCTCTATCGTCGTCGGACAGGAGCGTGTCATCCGTGAACTGCTCTTAGCCCTGCTCGCAGGTGGTCACGTGCTACTCGAAGGCGTGCCGGGACTCGGCAAAACGCTGTTAGTTCGCACACTCGCCGACGCCCTGACGCTCAAATTTGCCCGTATCCAGTTCACGCCCGACCTGATGCCTGCTGATATCGTCGGCACAACTATCGTCACCGAACAGGCGGATAGTGCAACAGGCGCAAGTCGGCGCGTATTCAGTTTTCAACCCGGCCCCATCTTCGCCAACATCGTGCTTGCCGACGAAGTAAACCGCGCTACGCCCAAAACACAATCTGCACTGCTCGAAGGAATGCAGGAGCGTACCGTGAGCGTTGGCGATAGCACACGCCCACTTCCCAAACCATTCTTTGTCCTCGCCACACAAAACCCGTTGGAAATGGAAGGAACCTATGCCCTGCCAGAAGCCCAACTTGACCGTTTCCTGCTCAAAATTATGGTCAACTTCCCGAAGGCGCAAGACCTTCTGCGTATCATCGACACTACTGTTGGTACGCAATCACTTCATGCACAACCTGTTGCATCCGGCGAAGACCTGTCACGCCTCATCGAGACTGCACGAGCCGTTCCCGTTGCCACGCATATCAAGGAATATGCTGTGCGCCTTCTACTGGCAACGCATCCCGACCAGGAAGACGCGCCCGACGACATTCGTAAATTCGTGCGTTATGGAGCCAGTCCACGCGGACTACAGGCACTCATCACCACCGCCAAAGTCCGCGCCCTGCTCGAAGGCCGCTACAACGTCTCAACTGAGGACATCTCCACCGTCGCCTATCCAGCCCTACGCCATCGCATCATCCTCAACTTCGACGGACTCGCGGATGGCGTAACACCTGATTCGCTGATTAAGACGATTTTGCAGGAGATTGAGTAATAGCACTAAACTAACGATAGTGGCTTTGTCCATGTAGTGCCGTGATTTATCACGGCTGTGCAACCCGATACGGACTGCCGTGATAAATCACGGCACTACATGGGTAAATTCATAATTGTCGGTATGTGTGTAAGGAATATGTATGGCAACAAACTATGCCAATGAAATACACCGCGAGATTGCACGTCGTGTCGTCGAGCGCAAACGTAAGCAATTGGGTGAACACATACAGGCAGGAGCTTGTTACGGCTCCGTCGCCCACAATGCCGCTTCCGAATACTCTGATGTGGAACTTGTTATTCTGACCGACGACACGCTTTCACTGGTAGACGAGTCATTTTTCGAGCAAGACATCATGGTTGAATGCACGACGCTCCCCACAACGCGCATGTTCAACACATCACAGCGCGTCACAGGTCGCTGGGGCATCGAGGCAGATATGTACCGTCATCATCTACCCATCTGGGATCCAGACAATCTCTACCCAAAACTCTGGGATGTGGCACGTAACCTGCCACAAGAGGCGTTTGCTCAGGGATTACGGGAGAACTGGTGGAGCTACTACGAGAGACGCACCAAGTTCCTGAACGCATTCTTGTTACAAGATATGGCTCGTATTCATTACGACGGATGGGGCGTCGCGTTCGGTGCTGCCATGCATATCGCACTTTATGAGCAACGCCCATACGAGAGTATGCGAACCATCTGGAAGGATGTTTCTGAGCGAGGGCACGGTATGACCAAACTGGTCGATTTCCTTG
>DAIQNC010000026.1:11342-13981 GCA_036788655.1 Ktedonobacteraceae bacterium | reverse complement strand
ACGAACGCGACATTCAAAGTGGCGAAGTACGTTTGCTGTTACAGCAAGATGGCACGAACTATGCCGGAAGATACTCCCCGGATGGACGCACGATACTCGTTTCACGCTACGAATCGAACATTCACAATCAACTTCTGCTCGTCGATACGGGCACGAAAGAGGTTCATACATTAACGCCGCCAACTGCTAAGGGGCCGTCGCTGTATAGTTCGGCTCGCTGGTCGGCTGACCGACGTGGATTGTACCTGTTGAGCAATCGAGAGCGGCAGTTCATGTCGCTTGTCTATCTTGAGCTTGCGACGAACGAGATCACCTACCTGACAGACATCCCATGGGATATTGAGGTACTATCGGTGACACGCGATGGCACACGCATGGCACTCATCAGCAATGAGGATGGCTACTCGCGTCTCCAAGTCTTCGATGTTTCAGAAGGATGGGAAGCCCGAAAAGCCATGATTGCCCCTATATTGCCACAGGGCATTGCATACTGGGCAACATGGTCGCACGATGGCTCACGCATGGCGATGACGATTGCCGCTCCCGACGACACTATGGACATCTGGACATGGGACGTACAGGCTGGCACAGTCAGACGCGCTACACGCAGTTCGCTTGGCGGCATTCCGCAAGAATCGTTCGTGGTTCCTTCGCTCATTCACTACCCGACCTTCGATAAGCGCGAAATACCTGCGTTCCTCTACCTGCCACGTGGCGAGCAGAAAAATCTGCCGGTGGTCATCGACATTCACGGTGGGCCAGAGGGACAGTCACGACCTATTCTCAATGCTTTTCGCCAGTACCTTGTCGAAAACGGTTATGCGGTGTTTGTGCCAAACGTGCGCGGCAGTACAGGCTACGGCTACGAATACCAGAGCCTCGATGATGTGCGTCTACGCATGGACTCAGTGAAGGACATCAACCATGCCGTCAAATGGCTACAGGAAAGCGGCATTGCAGACCCGAAACGTATCGCGGTCTATGGTGGTAGCTACGGTGGCTTCATGGTGCGTTCCTGCATCACCACCTATCCTGACCTGTGGGCTGCGGCGGTTGATGTCGTCGGTATCGCTAACTTTGTGACGTTCTTAGAGAATACAGGCCCGTGGAGACGCAAGTTGCGCGAAAGCGAGTATGGAAGTCTGGAGAATGACCGCGAGTTTCTGGAACAGATATCGCCCATTCACCACGTAGACCAGATACGCGCTCCACTCTTTGTCGTGCATGGGGCAAACGATCCACGTGTTCCTGTAGGAGAGGCCGAACAAATCGTCGATGCGCTCAAAAAACGCAACGTCCCCGTTGAGTATATGCGCTTCGGTGATGAAGGTCACGGACTTATCAAACGTGCCAACCGCTTGATTGCATATCCGGCTATTGTGCGCTTTCTTGACGAGCATATGAAGGTGGGTCAATAGCGACAAGAGATGCAACTACATCGTCAGCATGTTGTCGTTGTGGTTGCATCTCTTCTATACAATTGAGCGAGAGGGTAGCGTTTTTTCGATGAAAGAAGGTGTTCCATGCCTGGCTCATTTCGTATAGGCTCGATTGCTGGCATTGATATCTTCATCAATGTCAGTTGGATACTTATTGTTGTGTTTCTGACGTTCTCGCTGGGCAGCGGTTGGTTTCCTGCGAGCTATCCTGGCCTGTCCACAAGTGTCTACTACCTGCTCGGCTTCATCTCATCAATCCTCTTGTTCGTTTCTGTATTGCTGCATGAACTGGCACACTCAGTCGTTGCACGTAGTCGTGGTTTGCCAGTACGTAACATCGTCTTATTCATATTCGGCGGCGTCTCCAACATTGAGCATGAGCCAGAAAGTCCAGGTGTTGAGTTCTGGATGGCCTTCGTTGGCCCACTGGTAAGCATAATCATCGGCGTCATCTGCTATCTCCTGCTGTTGCCTATTCGCGGCAGACACACAGTGGTTGAGCCTATTCTGGCCTATCTCGCCATCACAAATATCTCACTGGGCATCTTCAACCTGCTTCCTGGCTTTCCGCTCGATGGTGGACGTGTGTTACGCGCTATTCTCTGGAAAATAACGGGCAATCTGCACAGAGCAACAAACGTGGTCACGATTATAGGGCAGATATTCGCGTACATCCTGATTGCATGGGGAATCGTACAGTTCTTTTTCGGTGGAACGTTCGCGGGTCTCATTATCGGATTCACGGGCTGGTTTCTGCTCAATGCCGCGCAAAATGCACGTCGCCAATCATCGTATGAAAGCATTTTCCAGGGCGTGACCGTTGAGCAGGTCATGAGCAAAGATGCCATGACCGTTCCTGCGAATATCTCGCTACAACGACTTGTGGATGAATACTTTATACCCCGCGGCCTACGCTCTGCGCTCGTTTTACAAGGCGACCAACTAGCGGGGCTGATAACTCTCAGCGATATTCGACATGTGCCGAGAGAGCAATGGGGACAAACACCTGTTGGGTTAGCAATGATTGGCAAGGAGCGTCTCCACATCGTCTCACCAACACAAAGTCTGAGTTCAGCACTTCCATTGATGAATGGGCAGGACGTGAACCAGCTACCAGTGGTGCAGGATGGGCGTCTGGCAGGTGTGTTAGTGCATTCTCAAGAGAGGTGATCAGGGATGTGGTATACTCAGAGCTATGAA
>DAIQNC010000026.1:0-11332 GCA_036788655.1 Ktedonobacteraceae bacterium | reverse complement strand
TGGCAGGTGTGTTAAGCCGCGACGCTGTGCTACGCTCGATGGAAATTCGTCGTAGCCTCGGCCTCAATCAGCGCAATCAATCAGCAGATAACCGCGCAGCGTAAGACGATGTAGGGCCACGATGTATCGATTGGCCCCACCTTCATCGCGTGGGGTCAATCGATACATCGTGGCCCTACTGAAATCGTTATCTCCGTCCGATTATGTTAATAGGACGACTTTTCCGGTCGTCTTGCGTTCCGCAATGGCGCGGTGCGCCTCAACAGCCTGTGCAAGTGGGAAAGTCTGGCCTACGACGATCTGGAGATTGCCGTTTGCCAGATAGCGCATTAAGTCCTGCGTGGCAGCGGCGATACGATCAGGACGACTCATCCACGCAGTAAGCCAGTAGCCGATGATAGCCTGATTTTTGTACATCAATTGAGTACCAGAAAACTGTGCTATGTCGCCACTTGCCGCGCCAAAGATGACCATGCGTCCAAATGGTGCAAGGCATTGTAGGCTTTGCGAAGCAATAGTGCCACCAACCATCTCTAAGATGACATCGGCTCCTCGTCCATCGGTTGCCTTCTTGACCTGCTCATACCAGTCCGACTCACCATAGTTGATGGTGACATCCGCACCAAGCTTTCGTGCTAAATCGAGCTTCTGCTGGTTGCTCGCCGTACCAATGACAGTTCCTGCGCCCATCAGCTTCGCCAGTTGCACAGCAAGCGTACCGACGCCCCCGGCAGCCGCGTGAATCAGCACACTTTCGCCATGTTGGAGACGGGCCGACTCATGGAGCAACTGATAGGCCGTAATACCCTGAACGGGGAAGGCAGCCGCCTGTGCGAAATCGAGGCTATCAGGAATAGGAATGACATTAGTTGCAGGAGCGGTTGTATACTCCGCATACCCACCGTTGCCAAAGGCAGCAACTCGCGTTCCGATAGCAGGAGCCAGAACGCCAGCACCGAGAGCTTCAATAGTTCCAGCTACCTCGAAGCCCATCGTCATCGGTGTACGAGTTCGCGTCAAATATGCCCCCTGTCTCTGAGCCAGATCGGCATAGTTGATGCCAGCAGCCGCAACTTTGATGAGAACTTCACCAGCCTGCGGCACTGGTTTGTCCACCTCTTCCAGGCGCATCACCTCTGGTCCACCTGTTTCGTTGATCCGTATTGCTTTCATGACGTATTTCCTTTCAGACGTGATAATGAAATTTCACCTTCCACATAGCGATTGTACCATGCAGAAAGCGACGGCTGTTTGCTACAAAGAATAGGACTTTTGTATCTAAGATACAGAGAATAACGTGATAAAAGTATGGAAACTGAGAGTCCACATAGTGAATTGAGCGTGTTTCCCTGTTCCTAGATGGAGAAAAAAGACATATTGTAATAAACAAAGATACACTTTGAAGCAGAGCGTAGGAAAAAGTACCCGGAACTCTTGTTTGCAAGTGTCTCTACAATATACACTGTAGTATGTTCTCGCGGTCCATGTGAGACGCACCTGTTGTACTTATATTCTAACTATTATCTGAGGTCATCCGGTCTCTTTCCTGCATTATGCAGGGTTCGCAAAGAGACACTCTTTCAAGGGTGGCAGGTGAGGTGAGAAGAGGATGTGAGTGGCGGCTGTGAAGCGATGTGGAGAATGTAGAATGAGGGGCGAGACGGGGAAAAGGGGGAATACAGTTGAAAGAGTGTTATCAAGCACAAAAAGTGCAGGGCGAAAGCATTGTGCATCGCGCTTACCGGAAAAAAACGAAAGTGGACAGGAATCACATCGTTATCTTTTGGAAGATATCTATTAGTCTTCCAGAGGTTTTTGTGTACTTTCTCCATTCGGTAAGACATGGGGTCATTTCGGGGGGAATACCTGAGAGACTCTTACAGGCAAGGTGAATACATGGACGAGAACAATAGCCGTATTCCGCGCTTGAGGAAGCACGGACGGTACAATCACAATGTAAAACAACGTAAAAACTATGGGCGTGCCAGTTGGAAGTATATTCAGACACATCGCGGTGCCTTTACTACCGGAACACTTGTATTGCTCGCAGTAGTGTTACTCTTCGGTCTCTTCAGCCAGTTCAGTCCTCCAGTGACGAACACGGTTCCGAACGGAGAAACATCTATTGGCTACAGCACCTTTATTACGCAGGTAAAATCTGGAAATGTAGCTGCGGTGGTCATTCAGGGAAATACTATCGATGGTCTACTGACAAATTCGCTTTCTCAGGGACAATCTGCTCAGACAACGACTTCCAGTGTCAGCACGGCACAATATACTGCCTGGTTACGTTATACCACAGCATATGGTACATCCTGGAACAATATGGCTCCTCCCGTTGACTCAACACGCTCCATCTATACACAGATGCCAGCAACAGGAGATACGCAATTGAGTTCGCTGTTGCTCAATCAGCATGTAAAAGTGACTACGATACCAGTACAACAATCGTCGGGATTCTTCTCACTATTGTTAAGATATGGGCCGTTCGTGCTACTTTTCATCATTCTGATAACTGCATTCTCATCACTCAATAATTCACGCGGTTCCAAAAGCGTCGATGAGCGCATTACGCAGATTGGGAAGAGTCGGGCGCGTCGCTTTATACGTGCGAAAGAAACAACACCAGATACTGCCGTTCTACCAGAACAGAAGACGAGCAAGCAGAACAGTGTCAAGAGGCATCCTGGCCTGAAAACGCCATCAGCGTCCAACTTCACCGCTACGTCAACCACCGCGACAAAGCAAGGCACTGCTACAGCAATTGCTCCCATTCGTACCGCTCCTCCTGTGACATTTGCAGATGTCGCTGGCATCGACGAGGTACGCACCGAGTTGGAAGAGATCGTGCAGTTTTTGCAGAGTCCCGATAAATTCAACCGTCTAGGTGCGCGTATTCCTCGCGGAGCACTGTTAGTAGGGCCACCGGGAACAGGGAAGACACTGCTGGCAAAGGCAGTTGCGGGTGAGGCAAATGTGCCTTTCTTCAGCATGAGTGCATCTGAATTTGTCGAGATGTTTGTTGGCGTAGGCGCAAGCCGTGTCCGTGACCTCTTCAATCGTGCGCGTCAGGTTTCCCCATGCGTCATCTTCATCGACGAAATCGACGCCGTTGGTCGCAAGCGTTCTATGCGGATAGGTGGAAACGATGAGCGCGATCAGACACTGAATCAGTTGCTTGTCGAACTAGATGGGTTCGATGCACGACAGGCTGTTGTTGTCCTCGCTGCTACGAACCGTGCGGATATTCTCGACTCCGCACTGCTACGCCCCGGTCGCTTTGACCGTCGTATCACCGTCTCTATGCCGACCCGTGCCGGACGCGAAGCCATTCTCAAAGTGCATTCGCGCAACACGCCGCTCCACGAAGATGTTTTGCTTGATCGCCTTGCTCGCCTGACCACAGGCATGAGCGGTGCAGACCTCGCCAATCTCGTCAACGAGGCTGCCCTCTGTGCTGCACGACAAAATCTTGATAAGGTGACACATGAGTGCTTTGAGGATGCGTTAGCGCGTGTCCAGCTTGGCGCATTACGCCCAATCGTGATGAGTGAGCGCGAGCGACGCATTATCGCCTATCATGAGGGTGGTCACGCTCTGGTCGCACATCACCTGCCAGAAGCCGATACCGTCAATCGTGTAACCATTTTGCCACGTGGTCAGAGCCTCGGCGTCACACACTTTACCGCCGAAGAAGATCGTTACAACTATAGCCGTCATACACTGATGTCGCGTATCGCAGTCGGCCTGGGTGGTCGAGTTGCTGAAGAGATTACCTTTGGCGCAGACCATATCACAACGGGCGCGGAAAACGACCTGCAAGTCGTGACAGATATCGCACGCCGTATGGTAACACGCTGGGGCATGAGTAAAGAGGTTGGCGTGGTCTTTGCCGATTATCGACCTGAAGACAACTACGCGCTCAATATGCGTCGTCTCAACCCCGATGACCTTCCGTCAGGGCAACACTCACGTTCCCTCATCGCTGATGAACATGGGCGTCTCTACCTGAATGGGAGCGACGAGCGACGATGTGAACAAGCCTTCGCAATGGCGATGGCACAGCCCGGTTCACAATCGAGCAACGGTGTCGCCATGAATGCCCTCATAGATGCCGAAGTACAGGCTATTCTCAAAGAGGGACACACAATGGCTCACAACATCTTAATGGAACACCGCGACCAGTTGATACTGCTAGCAGATACGCTTATGGAACGCGAACAAATTGATCGCGCCCAGTTCGAGGCTCTGTTCACCATGTAGCACCATGAATCGGAAACTTCGTAGACCCCGATTTATCGATGGGCTTACATCGACCCCATCGATAAATCGGGGTCTACGAAGTTTCCGATTTCGTTTGCAAAAATTCATCATCACACCATTACATACTTCGTTTTTGCAATGCTTCGGCAAATGCCAACACAGATGGATAACGATCCTCTGGACGTTTCGCCAACGCACGTAGTATCACAGCATCAACTGTTGGTGGTACAGTGCTTGACAGTGTACTGGGAACTTGTGGCTGCATTGTCTGGTGTAGATGCCTGACAACATGCTCTGATTGCCCCGAAAATGGGGGTCGCCCGGTGAGTAGTTCGTAGGCGATAGCCGCCAATCCATACTGGTCGGATGCGGGATGGGATGTGCCTTGCCAGCTTTCAGGAGCCATGTACGGATAAATAGCTGGCGTTTTGAGGAGAAACGTACCATTCTGAAACAACGGGAAATCGCTGAGGACAATATGACATTGACTCATGTGCGGCACCTCATCACGAATGAGCAGATTCGAGAGTTTGAAGTTCTGATACGTCAAAAGCCGTTTATGTAGTGTATGCAACGCATCCGCCATTTGCGCTACCACTAGCGCGACCTCTTGCGTTGACAATGGATGAACACTTCCCATTTTGTAAAGATGTGTAGCAAGCGAACCTGCAGCACAGTAGCGCATCGTCTTATAAACGAATGGCGAGCCACTGATATACGACTTTCCCACGCCAAGCGGCGTGAGGATATGAGGATGGTTGAGTGTACTCAACAAATCAAGCTCTTGCTGGAAAAGGTTGCTGTCACTCGTCATATCCTGCGGATTTATGTAGCTGGGAATGGTATCCATTTGCACTGCTTTGAGCGCGACATCATATTCACGTAAACGATCATAAGTACGATAAACCTCTCCCAAAGGACCATTTCCAAGCAACGTCTGCATATGATAGCGTCCGATGCTTAGACCTGTCAGCGAAACCTTCTTATTCTCTGTAATCGTGTGTACAGGTTCATTGCTCGCTACTGAATGCGTTTGCACAGGAGCGGTAGAAACATCAGAAACAACAAATGTAGACGAAGTATTTGCCTGTGGAGTGGGTAAAGATACTTTCTCCGACTGACTACGCGATTGTACCGGGGTTACAGAAGCTACAGAGATGGCAGACACAATAGCTCGTACAAGTGGAGTGGATTGCGGTGAAGGAAGACGAAGCCGTCGTTGCGATGCAGTGTCTTGTCGTACAGTTGAGTCTGGCACAGCTGATACAGCTTCAGGGGTTGGAGTTGGTATGAGTGGAGAAAGAGGGTCTGTTCGTGGCTGTACGCGCTGAGGGAGTTGACGTGATTGAGGAATTACCTCATTCGCAGTTTGTACATACAGACATATGGGGCTCCAGCCATACTTCTGTGTTAGCTGTTGCAGCAAGCGTGTGAGGAAAAAACGGTCTGCCTGTTGTTCCACGCCTAGAAGAATAGCCAAGGGAGCGATGTTTTCACGAAGACAGAGAGTGAACGCATCAACCGTATTTACCACTGTATGCACTACATACCCATTCGCATGTAGCAAACGGACGAGCCATTGAGAACGTTCCCTCTGTTCGTCAATGAGCAGTAATGCTCGTGATTGTTGTCGAGCAACACGCGAGGACTTGAATGTTGGCAATTCTTGAAGCTGAAACAACACAGGCAGTAGCGTATGTAATACAGCGTCAGGTTGCACAAAAGAAAATACAACGGTATACGTTTTCGGCTGAAGCATTATCAAAATCCCTAATAGCGAATACACGGAGAAATCATTCTCCTATAAAACTTCCCACCACTACAGGTAATGATGAATTATAGGTTCATCTTTGTCAATGAATCACGTCGATGACAACCAAAGGTAATATACAAAGCTATCTATACGCTAACTTGCCGCTCCTCGCGCTTAAACCTTCCCCATAGTAACGCGATTGCCATGATGTAGAGAATAGCCCCCACAAAAAAGACAGGCGGAAACCCCATATGTGCAATTATCAAACCTCCGATAGGAGTTGTTACTGCGGAAGCTTGCATCGCTACTTGATAGCTGCTATTCGCAACGCCACGACGCTGAGGTGGCACTACCTCCATCGAGTAAACCTGGAAAACGCCAAGCGACATGTCCATCATACCCTGGCGCAACAGATAGAGCAGGGCCGCCAGTGGCAACAAAGAGGTCAGACCGATAGTCAGGAGCAAAGGGATACTCAAAAGACGGGTGAATGTAATGGTATTAATTTTGCCGATTCGCAAAGCCAGCCAAGGAGCAAGGAGTGTCAGAATAGCGTTAATGGTGTTTGCTCCACCATCAATAAGGCCAAAAAGCGCAGGCGAGGCATGTAGCTGTTGCACGAAATAGACATTGAAATAGGGAATGAAAAGGCCGGCCCCCAATCCTATCAGGGCTTGTACCAACAGCATCACAGAAAAGGCACTCACAAGCGTTTTTTGTATGGAATGAGTATGTAACCACGTTGTGGCTATAAGCATATATTCAGAAATTACCTGCGTCCAGCGTCGTTTCGAGAGAGGTGCCGTTGGCGTAGATTCCTCCTCGCGCACAGCTTTTGCAGGTCGATCATCATTGAGTAGAAAAATAGGTATCAGGCTTGGTATAGCAAGCAGACCCGCAAAGAGCAAGGCAAGCTGGTAGGAACGTGGAACCGATTGACCCGCTAACAACCAGGACAACGATGAAGGCAGAGGAGCCATAAGCCACTGGAGCCAGGGGACATGCTGAAACCAGCCAGGCAACGCTCCTCCAATGACCTCACCAAGCACAGTCGTAATCAGCCCAAGCACGATGTTAAGGCTGAACAGATTTGCACGTTCTGGCTGAGAACTATTCGACATCAAATATGGAGCATTGATGACATAGAAAAACGCGCCAACGATACCTGCGGCGAAGGCCGTTATTAACAATGGCAGAGGTTGACGAAAGAGAATTTGACCCGCTCCAATCGCCCCGATAAGCAGGTTCGTCCAGATGAGCGTTACCTTGCCTCCAAAGCGGTCTATACAGATGCCAGCAGGGAAAATGGCAAGACCAGCACCAAGTGTTCCTACAAAAAGAACAAGACCAATAAAATCGGTCTTGTAGCCCAGCGAGATAAGATAGAGATTGTAGAGGACGAGCAGAATACCGAGAGAGACACCGCTTAGAGCGTTGCTCAAAAGATACAATTGGGCGTTTCGCTGGAAACGCCCAAATGCTCGAAGGTACTCATCTGCGCGAAGGAACATCGTTGTATTGCATAGATGCCGGAGTCGATTGGGGATTCGGTTCGACAGAGGTCGGAACCTTCTGGTCGGTAGACGATGCAATCTCCTCCGAAGAGATGACAGGAACATCCGGTGTCTTCTCGCTCATCAGGATGTTGTAGCCAGGACTTTTGATATCGAGTGCCTGTGACTCTGGTGCTGGTACTGCTGGTAGCGGCTCCACAAGATGCAGTTTGGGAAAGAAGGGGCTAACAAACGCCTTCGCAACCGCCTGAACCTGCATAGTACGAGCGCGAAACTCGATAACAGCCTTCATTGCTTTATCAGTTCCTTCATCCACCTTATGGTCAAGTTCGCGTACCTGTCCAGGAACCTGAGCAACAGCTTTGATGATGTTGTTCGTGTTCTGAGGCACAGGTTCACCCGCGATGACCAGCTCCGAAGTCTTATTCACGCTCTCTACCGTTGGACGCAAGCGTTTGATAATGCCTACCTTCTGATGCAGCCAGTTCATAGCAATCGCCATAACTAGATTGAACACTAAAGCGACAAGAATGAAAATGAGCGCGTAGAGGCCAATAACGATTGCTGCTATCTGTCCACCGACAGCAAGTGCTGGAACAGCCGAGAACACGAGGTGTACCATTACTCACCTCCTGCGCCAACTTCTACGGCATTAGCCGTATTGACTGTCTCTACGACGCCCACGTCTCTTGCATTGTCTACACTCTCCATACGCTCAATCGCTTTCATCTGCTCCTTGCGACGATGCTCCATGCGGCTGCGTGTCTGCCCTTTACCCAGGAAGACGCGCAACATCTGCTGACCCGCAACGAACGTTGCCACAGCACGTACACTTGGAGCAAGCGCAATATCACCTGTCAACCGGGCTGCATGGCTCACCGTCGAAACGGCATTGCCTGCTGTTGTCGCTGTGTCTTTCACAATGCCTACGGTTTCCTGTACCGAAGCAAGCAGAGGCTTCAACTCGCTCCGCACGGTCGAGATCGTCTGAATCAGTGCGACCACCGAGAGAACCTGAAGAATCGTTCCCACGATCAACAGAGCAGCAAGCACCATTAAGAAGATATAGAGAACATCGAGGAGTACGCCGAAGATGGCTGCCAGTATGATGCCAACAATCAGCACCACCAGCACCACCCCTGCAATGATTGCGTAACGCATTGCACCTTTCATAAGTGCCTCCCAATAGAATAATTTTTGAGTAGTATTCGCTTCTTTATTATAACTCATGAATGCAGAAAGATGTAGGCAAGCCGTTTTTCATGAGGTTCTGTCACGCCTATTTTTTGCCCGTATCTTTCTATCTCTTCCTACCCTTTAACACGCACAAGTAGCAGCAAGTGGGTACATTCCTGAGCATTTCAACGTATTGGCTAAGAATTAGATACCTATGCTGAGAAATTGCTGAGACTTTTCTATCATCTTGTGTTCTCATCAGGCTATCTGTATCCTCAACAATGATGTGAACGTATCCTATGTATATGTACATACGTATACAGAACGTTCACGTAGCATTGTCTATGACTCAATACATTAACGATTTTTTCTGATGCGAAAGGAGCATATTATGTTAGCATTACATACACTCTTCGCTGACACTATCATTATGACTGGTAATCTCTTCGGCTGGCACTTTACCGTCACCTTGAGTGAACTCATCTACCTCATTATCGCGGCAGTTGTCGGTCTTGTTGCTGAGTTCCTGGTTGGCTGGCGTCTCCCACTTGGCATTGTTGGCGCGGTTATCGTAGCTCTTCTGGGCATTTGGCTCATGACGCACGTGATTCCTCTCACCATTCCTGGCGACCCGAACATCTACGGTGTGCCACTTCTCAAAGCACTGATAGGGGCCATTGTCCTTGTCGCCATCTGGCACTTGCTTACCTATCGCGCATGGCGTCCACGTCGTCGGGTCGCCGCATAAGCTACCTCGACAACTCATTCTATAGAAACAGACTCAACAGGCTGCATCGAAAATGATGCAGCCTGTTGAACTTTTTGGTATATGAAACGTTTATATATGCGTGAGCAATCTCGACTACTGCCCATCGCTCTTTGATGAATGTTCAATAAATAACCTGGATACACAGCCGTGATAAACCACGGCACTACATGGGAGAGCATTAGCCGAAACATGAGAGTGTTACAATACGCAAAAAGAAGAGTTTCTATTATAGAATATTGAATTTTCAGGAGGCATTATGGTCAGTCTACATCTGCTTCTCGCCACTATAGGCGATAAACCACTTGCTGAAGGCAATTTCTTCGGCACGTCATTCGTCATCACTGCAAGTACGCTCATCTATCTTGCGATTGCAGCAATTGTTGGCTTCGTCGCAGAGTCTCTGGTTGGTTGGCGTCTGCCTTTCGGCATCGTTGGAGCTATCATCGCGGCACTCATTGGTATCTGGTTACTCACCAACGTCATCCAGGTAAACATCCCCGGCGACTTCACAATAGCAGGTCAACCAATACCACTTCTCAAAGCTCTGCTCGGCGCAATTGTCGTCGTCGCCCTCTGGCATCTGCTCACCTACCGTTCATGGCGCGGAAGACGTCGCTACTATCGTGGTCGCCGCGAAGGATATTATCGGGACTAGCGGAATTGGGACTTCGTAGACCCCGATTTATCGATGAGGTCAGCAAGCGTGACCTCATCGATAAATCGGGGTCTACGAAGTTGCGGATAGCCTTCACATTATTTTTCCTTTCCTCGCCTTTATGTGGTACAATGTCAACAGCAACATAGTATTCAATTCAAAAAAGGACTTCTCTTCATTTCCATGTTGACATTTACCGTTAGTGCCTTCGTGACTTTTTTTACGATTATTGACCCTATTGGCCTCGCTCCTGTCTTTGTCGGACTTACCGCGCATCTCAATGATGTTCAGCGCAAAAACGTGGTGACACGTGCGACAGTGTTGAGTGCAGGTATCATCGCGTTTTTCGCCATTATTGGACGCTTTTTGCTGGCACGGCTTGGCATCAGCCTCTATGCCTTTGATATCGCAGGTGGTGTTCTACTCTTTCTGGTCGCGGTCGATATGCTTTTTGGACGACCATCAGGAACACGCGAGACGAAGGCCGAGGCAGATGAGGCAATGACACGTGGCGAGGATATCAGCGTTTTCCCACTCGCCATTCCGATTATCGCCGGGCCTGGAACCATCGCCACAACTATTCTCTATGTCGATATCGCCACACCAAACCCACTTGAATTGCTCGCCGTTGCCGCAGCGATTGTCAGTGCATTACTCGCCTGCTGGCTCGTGATGCGTGGCAGTACGCGGCTTATTCGTCTCTTCGGGCGCACAGGTATCCTTGTATTGACTCGCATCCTGGGTATTCTGCTAGCTGCTCTGGCTGTTCAGTTCATGCTCAACGGTGTTATACTCTTCTTACACACTGGCGGACTTCTGAAATGAACAGCCTATCGTTTGCTACATTCATGACCGTCAGACGTATAATAAACAATGAGCAGTTTCATACTTCATAGAAGTACGTATGCATATGGATAGAAGATACCTGGACGCTTTTTCCTATTGAGGTGATTGTGGAGAATGGCTACACGGCTCCAGCCGCGCCTGTAGTGGTTGCGCCACTACAACGAGTACGACTCAGCTACTGGACAGCACTGAACAGATATCGGACACGACAGGGACTGAATCGCATATCCTGGGTGACATGGTGTATCACTATTGGAACTATTGCCATCTGGTGCTTCACCGCCTATCAAACTGCATTTATGGTAGGCGCACATACACTTCGGGATATACTGAAAAATATTCTCGACAACTCAGTG
>DAIQNC010000025.1:13749-14409 GCA_036788655.1 Ktedonobacteraceae bacterium | reverse complement strand
TCGGCGGCGGCAAAGGCACTAGCAGAACTTGGGAGCGAAAAGGCACAGAGCATCTTGTTGGAAGCCCTCGAACAGCTTGACCAGACGCAATTTCCGCGTGTGCGAGCGACTATTGCCAATGTGCTTGGTACGTTCCAGGCTCCGGCGCGTACCGAATTAGCGCAACGTTCCGCGCAGGCACTGCGAACATTGCTGGAAAAAGGCGATGTGAGCTACTACGTCGAAGCTGCGGCGGCTGAGGCACTTGGCAGAACGCGCATCGAAGGCAATGTGGAGTTACTCACATTGTTGCTCGAACGTCCTTCGTGGAACTATATCGTGCAACGTGGCATTCTGAGCGGCCTCGGTGAGTCAGGTGAGGATAGCGTCGTCGAGACGATGGCAAAGATTTTGCGTGACCCACATAGTTATCCGACATATCGAAGTGGTGCTGCTGTTGGACTATGGGCCGTTGGGCGTAACCGTATCCAATACAGTGAAGCAGCACGAGATGCCGCTGTAACTGCACTCTGTAATGCTGTTGAGTACGATTCCTGGGCACCTGTGCGAATTATGGCGGCTCTGGCCCTGCCCACGTTCCGCGATAAACGGGCAATTGCACCGCTGGAACGCGCTGCGAGCCGAGAACTGGAGTCACGTGGGGAACGTCAGATGCTGCTA
>DAIQNC010000025.1:8254-13739 GCA_036788655.1 Ktedonobacteraceae bacterium | reverse complement strand
ATCCAGGCTCTACGAGACGACAGTAAAGAGGACGAGCAGGTCAAAGACTTGCGAAAAGACCTTGACGAGATACGCGAGGAGAATCGTAAGCTCAAAGAGCAGATGGCTGGCCTCGAAGCAAGGATGAAATAGTCAGGTAACCCGGACGTGTGTAAGTGGTGAGCAGGGTGTAATGAATTATGCCCGTACATTACAGTGTACCTTCAATGGAGCTAAGTGAGAATCGTTCCTTTTTCAACATCGTTACGTTTCTCTTCACGTGGTAATGTACGGGCATAATTCATTACACCCTGCTCACCACTCACACATGTTTGGATTTCTTGAGAAAGATACATTGATGGACTTACAAGCATACATTCGTCATGCTCCAAAGGCGGAGTTACACGTGCATTTGGAAGGCTCTGTTCAGCCAGCAACGCTCATGGCACTTGCGAAGCGCAATCATATTGAGCCACCTGCGGAGACACTGGACGAGCTACGCCAGTTCTTTATTTTTCGAGACTTTGCCCACTTTATACAGACATACGCCATCATCTCGCGCTATTTACGCACGGTTGAAGACTATGAGCTAATCACATATGAGTTCGGAGAGCAGATGGCTCAACAAAACGTGCGTTATGCTGAGGCGACGTTTTCGGTATGTACGCATCGTTTCATGCGAGGCATTCCGCATGATGTCTATTTCACGGGATTGACACGTGGACGAGAGCGAGCAAGGCGAGACTTTGGCGTTGAAATCAACTGGGTGTTCGACATTGTACGCGATGTGGCGAGTGGGCCAGGGATGTCAGAACGTGCCGACTATACTACATCGGTAGCGATAGAGAGCCGGAATGATGGTGTTGTGGCTTTAGGACTTGGTGGTATGGAGACAGGTTTTCCCCCCGAATGGTTCGAGTCGTGGTTCGATAAAGCGCGAGCAGCAGGATTGCATAGTGCGCCTCATGCCGGCGAAGTCGAAGGTCCGAAAAGTGTGTGGGGAGCGATTCGCGCCCTCGGAGCAGAGCGCATCGGTCATGGCGTACGCTCTATCGAAGACCCTCTTCTTATAGCCGAACTCATTAATCGTGATATTCTGCTGGAAGTGTGTCCAACGAGCAATATCAAACTCGGTGTCTATCCCACGCTTGAACAGCATCCGTTGCCACAACTGGTTGCTGCAGGCGTTCCCTGTACCGTCAACTCCGATGATCCACCGCTCTTCAACACGACGATGCTGCACGAAGCCGAGTTGCTGGATAGCGCATTCCATTTCGATAAAGCGACGATTGATAACCTGTTGCTGAATGGAGTGAAGTACAGCTTTCTGCCGTCTGCGCGAAAAGAGAAGATGCTACGTGAGTTCCAGGAAATGAGTTCAACGTTGATGATGTCTTAAACTGAAATGTGAGAAGAGGAGTAGAGAAATGAGTACGCCGACATCTTCCCCTGATTATCGAACGGGCAAAATATGCTACATCGAAATTCCTGCCACTGACGTTACAGCGTCTGCTCAATTCTACCATCGTGTCTTCGGTTGGGATATCAGGCAGCACGATGACGGTTCAACCGCTTTCGATGACACAGTGGGTGGAGTAAGCGGTATGTGGGTAACTGGACGCCCACCAGCCAATGCTCCAGGTCTGGTAGTATCTATCATGGTTGCCAATGCTGCGACAACTATAGAAGCTATCATTACCGCAGGCGGCGAGATTGTACTGCCTGTCAATCCTGATGAGCGCGAAATTTATGCTCACTTTCGTGACCCTGCCGGTAACATTCTTGGTATCTATCAACAACCAGGATTGGCAGAGACCGAGGCACAGCAACTTGCCGATAACCGATAATCTGAATGCCTCAATATCTTTAAGAGAAAGCAAGGTTATAACAGGTAGCGACATTCGGGGCGTAATAGAATTACATCCCTACGAGATTTGCTATTTCCTTTCCTGCTCGCTTCCCAAGCACCCTACCGGGCAGAACACCTAACGCACCAAGTCCTTCGATGGCAACGCCGGGGGCAGAGGCATCGAGTAAGCGTATAGTCGGTATCATATCTGGGGTCACGGCAAGGTCTACAGCCCAGGTAGAGCGCGGCTGCTGGTCGGCGAGTTCGGGGAGCCACTTGTGTGCGGCATTGGCGAGTCGCTGAAAATACCTGTTATCGTGGCCTGTAACATTTGCCCGTCCATAGCGTCCGCCGCTCACCGTGAGTCGCCCGTTGCCAGCGCGAAAATCGGCGTAAGTGTAAGGTGCGGCATCCCAGAAGAGTGGGAAGTCATCGGGCAGGTTGGCATTGAAGGCGAGGGCGTAGATACGTGCGTTTGCCTCAATTGTTGGGCCGACGGCTTGCATCAGACCTCTTGCATGAAGTGTTGTGCCATCCGAGAGCCTGACGCGCCAGAGCGATGTGCCATCAACATCAATCACTTCTTGCAAAACAACGTTCATCTGTCCCAGTAGTTGCACTCCTGCTGTTCGTGCCTGTTTTGCGAGATAGGCGAGGAGTGTGAGGGGGTGCAATCGTCCCTCATCAGGGAGCCACATAGCCTCGATAACCGTTGATGTATTGAGTCGCCCATGTGTTACTTCGGCTACCTGAGATGGAGACCACATCTCGGCGCGTAGTCCCATTGCGTTGCGAGCGCGTGTCTCACGTCGTAGCTTCTTCGCGGCGAACTTGCTCTCCGCGAGACTAAGCGCACCTGTGAGAGAGGCTCGAATAAGTTCACCACGTTGCGAGGCTTCTACCAGCGAGAGTAAGACCTGGGTTGTCTCAGGCCAGAATGCAGCTTCTGGTCCATCAAGCGGCAAATCGACGATGTGCATGTTGATTCCCGCGCTTAAAATGCCCGCATTGCGACCTGTTGCCCCATAACCCAGCATTGGCTCACGTTCGAGCAGCATCACATTCGCTCCTGCTTCACGTGCGCTCAATGCCGCGCTCAATCCGGCGACGCCCCCACCGATAACGATGATATCGCATGTTGGTATCTGTTGGATGAAGGCAGTTGCATGATCAAGTGTTAGTTCGTGAAGAACGTCAGAGGAAATATCGCTCCACCAGGGAATAGAGGGTAGTCCGGGTGTTGATGCTGAGGTGGCAGAGGGTGACTGCATAAGGCTCCTTGTAACGAAATTTATTTCATTTATCTCATTCTACCACTTGCTGTTATGTCAAGCCATTTCATATGTCACAAACCTGGGGTTGAGCGGTGTCTAATACATGTAATTAATCAAAACGCATATGTGAATTGTAGCGTATCTCAGTCTGGCATAGAAGTATTGAGGAGCCACTGAATGAGAGATGAAGGAAAAGAGTATGTCGTCACAGGTAAAAAGCACATCGCTTGAGCCACTCACGGATGAGGAGCCGTTCGAGGCGATGTTCACGCGCTACTATCCCCTGGTCTACCAGATAGCGTATCGCTGTGTAGGTCAACGTGACGAGGCCGACGATATCGCGCAAGAGGTATTTCTCCGCTTCTATCGTGTTCCACCTCGCTCGACGGGTGAAGGTGAGCGACGCGCATGGCTCTGTAAAGTGGCGACGAATCTGAGTTTGAATGCTTTACGCTCGCGTCAGCGTCGCACACAGCACGAAGAACGAGGTGGCAGCATCCTGTTTCAGGAGAGCGATGCGGAACGAGCGGCTCAGATGAGTCCAGAGCAGCATTTGCTCACTGCCGAACACTCGGCCTTGATACGCTCGGTGCTGGCGGAACTCCCACAACGACAACAAGAGTATCTTCTATTACGCAGTGTAGGATTGAGTTACGCGGAAATTGCCGGGGCGACAGGCGTTGCAGTGGCGTCGGTAGGTGCATTACTATCACGCGCAGAGCGCGAATTTCGGAGAAAATACCATGAACGAGTTTCAAAATAATTCCTGTGTAGATACAGGCATGTTGCTCAGTCTGCACGATGGGGCGTTAACTCTCGACGAAGCGCAGCGTGTACTTGCTCATCTCGCCACTTGTGAGGAGTGTGCCGTGAATGATCGCATTGTGCAACAGGGGAGCAATGAGGTTTACAACTTGCTTGGCTCACTCGCGCCAACAGAAGACAATGTGCCAGATATTCAACATGCTCTTGCTACCTTGCGTACCCGTATGGTAGCTGAGGGCCTGACAGACGAGAAGCCGAAAGTTGTATCGTTACGTGGCGTCAGCACTCCGCGCACCTTACGTATAAATCACAAACGTCGCTATGGATGGATAGCTGTAGCCATTGCCGCCGCACTCATTGCTCTGCTCGTGCTACCGAATGCCGGTGTGTTAGCAAGTGAATTTCTATCGATGTTCCAGCCCAAACAATTTCAACCTGTAGCCGTAAATCCGCAGGACTTAAACACGAACCTGCTGCGAGACATGCAAAACTTCGGTCATGTTGATTATCAGAATATGAGCCAGAGTCTGACAGGCGGCGACCAGATAACAGAGGAGCAGGTCAAGGACGCTATCCATTTTCCACTTCTGCTGCCGACGAAACTACCAGCAAATGTAAGTAGCACTCCGAAATTCGCACTGTTCGAGGGCGGCAATGCAATGTTTACCTTCGATACAGCCGAAGCACGTGCATACATGGCTCAAAAAGGGTACAAGAACGTCTCTATTCCCGCAAATCTTGATGGCTCCAGATATAGCATCACGATGTCAACAGGCGCGGTTGTGACCTACCAGCCTACGAATTGTCAGAGCCAGACGAAAAGCGAGAAGACAGGTTCGATGCAATGCATGTTTACGTTGATACTCGCTGAAATTCCTTCGCCTGTTATCCAATCGATTAATAACAGTGCCTCGCTGAGTCAATTGCGCGACTTCTTCATGTCGCTCCCCGATCAAACCGACGATGTACGTAACCTGTTGCAACATGTCGATTTGCAAAATGGCGTTGTACCTTTACCAATTCCGCCGCAACTACACGCACAGCAGGTCACGGCACACGGTTCATCGGCAGTGCTGGTGAATGTGCAAAGCTTTAAGGCGAGTGCAGTTCTCTGGCAATCTCAGGGCATCATCTACCTCTTGGCAGAGCAGACAGGAAATAGTAACGAATTACTACAAACTGCGAACTCATTGTAGAGGTGAAACGTAACATTGTAGGGGCGTTATTCGATAACGCCCTTGCGTCCAATACCACGAACGTTCAAGAGGAATAAAAACGTCATAGGATGGATAAGGCGCAAAGATGGCGCGAGGGCGTTATTCAATAACGCCCCTACGACAGTTTAGGATATATATGGACGGCAGGACAGATAACATAGCACCGGCAATAGAGGTGAAGGGACTCCGCAAGGTGTATAAGAGCCTTGTCGCGGTGGATAATGTTAGTTTCACCATGTATCGCGGAGAGGCGTTTGGTTTCCTGGGACCGAATGGTGCGGGCAAAAGCACGGTTGTGAAAATTATGACCGGATTGGTTGCGCCAACGCGAGGTGAGGTACGCTTACTTGGGCGTCCGCTGGGAGATATGGATGCACGACGGCGTATCGGCTATCTTCCTG
>DAIQNC010000025.1:1659-8244 GCA_036788655.1 Ktedonobacteraceae bacterium | reverse complement strand
AACTGCCGAACTTCCATAAATGGTTACAGGCACGAGAGTTCCTGGAATTTCACGGACGACTCTACGGACTACGAGGTGCGCCACTGCACAAACGATGCCGCGAGGTGCTGGCTCTGGTTGGCCTGGATGGACGCGACTATCAGCGATTAGGGACATTCTCGAAGGGCATGATGCAGCGTATCGGGCTGGCACAGGCATTGCTCAATCAACCCGATTTACTGCTGCTCGACGAACTCGTCTCCGGTCTTGATCCAGTCGGACAACGCGATATGCGCGACTTGTTGCGCCAACTCAAACATGAAGGCATCGCTATTTTTCTTAATTCGCACCAACTCGCCGATGTTGAGGTTTTGTGTGACCGTGTAGCGATTATCAACGAGGGGCGCATCCTCAAAGTTGGCGCACCGGAGACGCTTTTTGAGGAGCCACTTGTGCTGGAGATGCGTGTTCATCCAGTGAGCAAAGAACTGTTGCAACGATTGGGAACGGTTGCACTCGCGGTTCGACAAAACGAAGACGACCCATCAATCTTGCTGGTCGAGGTGCGCGACGAAGAAGGTGCTGCCGATGTTGCCAGCATCGTGCAGGAATGTGGTGCGCGTCTCTATGCGCTCTCGCCGCATCATCGCTCATTGGAGCAGCTATTCTTGCAGACAATTGATGCATCACGCAATAAGGGCGGCAAGGAGGGTGTAATAAATTAGACCCGTATACTCCGATGGCTTCGTGTCCAACCGGAGTGTACGGGTCTAATTTATTACACCCTGCGAGCCACAGCACGAATATTCACATGGAGAAGATATGGGCTTATTATTGATTTCGCGCTTTACAGTGCAAGAAGCCATTCGTCGCTGGCTCTTTGTTGCAGTGGCGATTTTGAGTGTTGTGCTGATAGGTCTCTTTGCCATTCTGCTCCACGTTGCTGTTGCCACGATTTCGGCTCCCGACCCTTATGAGCAGCAAATCGCGCTACTTACTGGAGGTATTGCTGTTTCCGTCCTCTCGATGTGGCTAGTGTATGTTCTCGTGAGCGTACTGACGATTGTGCTGACGGCTGGTATGATTTCTGGTGAAATTGACGCCAATACATTTTCAATTATTGTTCCTAAGCCATTGAGACGCGCCGAGATTATCTTCGGTAAATGGCTTGGTTATGCTGTGTTGCTGGGTATCTATGCCACAATACTCTTTTGCGCCTTCGAGGGCATCATCTACCTGGAAACGGGCTACTGGCCTGAATCTGCCTTGCTCGCACTCGGTCTGCTCGAACTGATTATGCTTTCATTGCTTGCCTTGACCACGTTGCTAGGGACGCTCGTGCCAACTCTGGTCAATGGCGCGGTGATGCTTGTGCTGTTCATCATCGCTCCGATAGCGAGCCTTGTGCAGTTTGTGGTGCAAGTGGTCTCGCCCAATCAGAGTACGACCATGCAGAATATCTCAACGATTGTCAACCTCATCATTCCTTCTGATGTGCTGTGGCATGGCGTCTCGTACTATCTGTTGCCCGACCCGACGAACATGTTTTTGCTTGGCATTTCGCCTCGCACTTTCAATACCCCTTTCACCTCCGGCACATCGTTAGCACCTGCATTGCTGATATGGGTTGTGTTGTATATTGTTGTGCTGCCTGTATTAGGCGTGTGGCGATTTCAAAAACGCGATCTGTAGGGGACTTCATGTATGATGCCCTGGTAGCTACTTCACCCACGTTCAATGACAATCGTATAGAATGCACGTGCAAAGATACGATGAACGTGTGTGCATGGGCAACCAGAGCGTCATACATGAAGGCCCCTACAGATGTACGAAGTTCATTATCACACATATGTGCTTTTGCGTACCTTCAATTCAAATGGGAGCATGACCTTTTCGGTCGAGCCATTGCGCGTCCCTTTAATACGTCCGACGAGCAATTCTACTGCAATACGCGCAATTTGCTTTTTGGTGGGGGCGATGGTCGTGAGCGGCGGACGTGCATATTGGCATTCCTCAATGTCGTCGAAGCCTACTACAGCAATATCATCTGGAACACGCATGTTCGCTTCGTCGAGGACGTAAAGTACGCCTAACGCGAGCAAATCATTGAAGCAGAATACTCCATCGGGCGGCTCTGGAAGTGCAAGCAGGTCACGCATAGCTTGTGCGCCTTGCATCCGGTTATACTCGTATACTGTCCGAAGCAAATGCTCGTCAATTGAAATACCAGCCTCTGTAAGGGCTTGCTTGTATCCTTGAAGGCGTAATTGCGAGGTTCCACCCGTTGCCATCTCTTTCGTTTTTAAGCCAATCGCCGCGATACGCCGACACCCTGTTTGAATGAGATGCTGTGTCGCCTGATACGCGGCATCAATATTATCTATAAGCACGTGATCATACGGTGCATCAAGGAGACGTTCACCGAGTAGCACAATGGGGACACGCGCATGTTCTGCAAGGTCGTCATGATTGAGCGTCATAGGATTGAAAATCAGGCCATCAATGAGATGAGGACGTAGGCCATTAATGACGAGTAGCTCGTTTGTGTGTTCTCCTCTTGTCGGATCGAGCAGGACGGTATAGCCAAGTGCCGATGCCGCTTCGATAATCTCGTTACCCATATCGGCAAAATAGCCGTTGAATTCTGGAATTGCCAGCGCAATCACTCCTACTGTCGGTCTCCGTAGATACCGTGCGGGAAGATTTGGTTGATAGTGTAGTTCCGCAATTGCAGCTTGCACACGCTCTCGCGTCTCTTCCGACATTCTTCCCCAGCCGTTGACGACATTCGAGACGGTCTTGACCGAAACACCTGCATGACGCGCTACATCTTTGAGTGTTGTAACCATTGTGCTTTTTCCCGACAGAAACACGCATCACTATCTGTAGTCCGGCGATTCATCGCGGATGTGTTCTCATCCTATCGGGCGCATATCCGCGATGAATCGCCGACTACAGATAAGAGATGTTTATCATTCAAAATGCTCAATTATGAAAACGTTTCAAATCGAATAGTCTTCCTTTATTGCATTGTACGAGAGAAAGTATGACCTTGACAAATCCTTTTTTCATCTGTTATAGTTGGTACAACGATGTATCAAGGTACAACGATAAACCAAAGAGAATGTTGTAGTATCCTTGATGCTTCATCGTCAATGGAGACGATGTGTACAACAAGCATTACGTGTGACTCATGCCTCTGCTACGTGGATATGTAGCTTTTGAGCGCATGTCGATATAGAAGCTTATTGTCTTCATAGGTTGTACGTCCATAGTGATTCCGAAGGGGGACATCATGGATTGGAGTCAATACCTCACAAAGCCTCTGAATCGTCGTCAATTTTTAGAGCGTTCAGCACTCCTGGGATTATCTGGCATAACAGCAGGGACGCTGGCTGCATGTACTGGCTCGCCATTTCTCAGTGGCAATACCGTTGCATACTGGAACCTGTTCGGTGGTGGTGATGGTGCGCGTATGATACAGATGGAGCAAGCCTTTCAGCAGCAGTACCCCGCTGATGATGTACGGGCCGTCACGCTCTCGTGGGGGTCGCCATACTACACAAAGCTTGCAATGGCAACTGTTGGCAATAGTCCACCCAACATCGCAATCATGCACCTATCGCGTATGCCCACCTATGCGGCTGCGAACTTGCTAGACCCCATTGATGTGTCGGAACTTGAGAAGTACGGCGTAACCGAGAACGATTTTCTACCCGCTGTCTGGACACGCGCACAGTTCAATGGCACGAATTACGCTGTTCCACTGGATACGCACCCGTTTGTGATGTACTACAACACCGATATCTGTAAGAAGGCGGGCTTACTCGATTCCAGTGGAAATTTGAAGCCGCTACAAGGCCCCAACGATTTTATAGACGCCTTTCAGCGCACTCAGAAGGTGACTGGCGCGTATGGATTGTCAGTAGCGGTGCAGGATAGCACCGTGTGGCGACTCTTCAATTCGCTCTACGGTCAACTCGGTGGAAGCGTTCTTTCGCCGGATGGTAAACAATACGTCCTCAATGAGTCACACGCGGAACAGGCACTCTCCTTTATGAGTGACCTTAGCCTCAAGTACAAGGTCGCCAATCCAAATATCGACTATGCTGGTTCAGTAGCCCTTTTCAGTAGTGGGAAAGCAGGTTTTCTCTGGGATGGCGAATGGGAAGTCACGACATATCAGGGGACATTGCCGTTCAACATGGTTCCTTTCCCCAACATCTTCGGCGGTCAACAAACGTGGGCCGACTCTCATTCATTCATCTTCCCACGTGGCTCGACGGCGGACCCCACCGCAAAGGCGATAGCGTATCGCTTTGTTGCAACGATGCTCAAACAGAGCCTGACATGGGCGAAGGGCGGTCATATTCCGGCCTATCTACCCGTCACCCAGAGTGCTGAGTACAAGGCGTTGAAACCGCAGTCGAACTACGCAAGTGATGCAGGCGTTGCCGTACTTGACCCTACCGCGTGGTTTAGCGGAGCAGGCTCACAATTTGAAACCGATGCTCAGAACGCCTTCTCCCTTGCCATGAGTGGACAGGCGTCTGTCGTTGGGTCGCTCCAAGAGTTCCATAACTCCATTCAAAAGCTGTTGAACCAACCTGTGCCTCTGCCAACATCGGTCTAAGTAGAGGCGTAATTCTATTACGCCCATGAGCTTATGAACAGTGTTGTGACTTATTCAAGGAAGGATACGCTTATGTCCGACACATCGTTGCAGCATCAAGTTACAGCATCTGCCACGTCAGCACGTGCAAATGCGAGAGAACATACAGGACACATTTTTCGTAGGCGTCGGGAACTGGCAGGTTGGGGATTTGTCCTGCCGTTTTTACTCGCATATGTCATTTTCCTACTCGTGCCAATCATTCTCGGATTGCGAATGAGCTTTTTCAATTGGAGCCTTGTGGGAAGCGGCGTCAATCAATTTATCGGGTGGGCGAATTATGGTGAGGCATTGCGTGACACTGACTTCTGGGGGTCAGTGTGGAATACCATTGTCTTCACGATCATAAGTACGCCGGTGCTGATTATCCTTTCGCTGGTTGTCGCTATTATGGTTAACAGTGTTCGACGATTTCAGTGGGCCTATCGTGTCGCGCTTTTTGCTCCTTACACACTCTCTATTACAGTCATGGCCTTGATATGGAGTTGGATGTATCAACCCGGCTTTGGTCTGATTAATAGTGCGTTGACCTCACTGGGTTTGCCAGGTGTGAACTGGCTTTCGCAGGTAGGCGTGGCGATGGCTTCGATTATCATTGTGACAGTCTGGTGGACATTCGGCTTTGACTTCCTGCTCTACCTGGCAGGTTTGCAGCAAATTTCTAAGGACATGTACGAAGCGTCGGCGATTGACGGTGCTGGCTGGTGGTCGCAGGTGCGCTATATCACTATCCCACTCTTACGCAGACAGACCATCTTAATTGTGATTTTGCAGGTTATCGCATCGCTTCAACTCTTCGGTCAGAGCTATCTGCTCACAGGCGGTGGCCCGAACTTTTCGACCCGCTCGACCATCGAATACATTTATGATAGTGGCTTTACGAACTTCCGAGTAGGTTTCGCTGCCGCCACATCATACATTTTCTTCATTTTGATCCTGATTGTTTCCATCGGTCAGTTCTGGTTTCTCTCACGCCAGGAAAGGAATAGCTAATGGCTACGCAAGTTACTCAGCCGTCTGTTAGAAATGCTGCTATTGCTACCCGTCCTGCGCCCCCTGAGCGCGGCTGGTTGGGACGCGGTGTTGTTTACGTCCTGCTTACTGTTCTATCCATTCTGTGGATTATCCCCATTCTGTGGGCTGTTGATACTGCGTTCAAGCCGGAGAGCCAGACAACCACCGTTCCTGTTACCTGGTTCCCAACGCACTTCACGCTGGCGGGTTTTCTGGAAGTGATTCAGGCTGGTGATCTTCCTCGCTGGTACTTCAACAGTATTCTGACAACCGTCGTTATCACGATACTGGTAGTGGTAATTGCGAGCATGGCGGCCTTTGCCTTCTCGCGTATTCCATTTCGTGGTCGCAACATTGTCTTCTGGATCATCCTGGCTGGATTGATGGTTCCGGCTCCCATTCTCATCATTCCTCTGTTTACCGAGATACAGACGTTCGGGTTAGTGAATAGCTACTGGGCTATCATTCTGCCACAACTCGCGTCGCCCATCGCTGTGTTCATCTTCAAGCAGTTTTTTGATGGTTTGCCTCATGAATTGGAAGATGCGGCGTTTATGGATGGGGCCAGCCCGTGGCGTGTGTACTGGCAAATCTGGCTTCCGCTCTCGCGTCCAGCAATCGCGGCGGTTGCCGTCTTCACCTTTGTGGCGGCATGGAACAACTTCGTCTGGCCCTTCATTGCCATCACGAGTACGCAGATGATGACCTTGCCTGTTGGACTGGCGACGGTGCAGACCTCATATGGTGTACACTATGCACAGATTATGGCAACGGCAGTCCTTGGCGGTTTGCCAACGTTGATAGCCTTCCTGTTCTTCCAGAGACAGATTGTGCAGGGGTTTGCAAACACAGGTTTGAAGGACTGATGAACGTTTGTGATGTGGTTTGCAGGGTGTAATAAATTAGACCCGTACACTGTG
>DAIQNC010000025.1:0-1649 GCA_036788655.1 Ktedonobacteraceae bacterium | reverse complement strand
ACCAGAGTGATAACAGTGTACGGGTCTAATTTATTACACCCTGCAACCTCACTAATAAAGGAGCTATTGTAGCGATATGCAAAAGGCAAACGTGTATTGTGACACGCATCATCACGTGGGACAGATTGATCGACGCATTTTCAGTGGCTTTCTTGAACACATGGGGCGTGCTGTGTATGAGGGTGTGTATGACCCTGAGAGTCCACGAAGCGATGAGCAGGGGATGCGCCGCGATGTGTTAGAGGCATTGCGCCCGTTGGGGATGCCGCTGGTGCGTTACCCTGGTGGCAACTTTGTGAGCGGTTATGATTGGACGGATGGTATCGGGCCGAAGGAACAACGGCCTAGACGCCGCGATTATGCCTGGAAAAGTATCGAGACGAATCAGTTCGGTACAGACGAGTTCATGGAATGGTGCGCGAAAATCGGCACATCTCCTATGCTTGCCGTCAACCTGGGAACAGGCGATGCCACAAGAGCGGGTGCGCTCCTCGAATATTGCAATTTACCATCGGGAACGTTCTGGGCAGATAAGCGCGTCAGTAATGGTCACGAGAAGCCATATGGCGTCAAGCTCTGGTGTCTTGGCAACGAAATGGATGGCCCCTGGCAAGCTGGTCATGTTCCTGCCGAGGTGTATGCTCAACGTGCTGATACCGCATCAAAATATATGAAAGGGCTTGATCCTTCTATCGAAACAGTGGCCTGTGGCTCGTCCTGGCGAGGGTCGCCTACCTATCTGTACTGGGATCAAACCGTACTTGACTACTGTTGGAATAACATCGACTACATCTCTGCACATCGCTATAGCCGCAATATGGAAAACAACTCGCCCTGGTTTTTAGCTGAGGGCGTTGAAATCGACCGTATCATAGAAGAGTATGCGGCTTTGATTACACTTGTGCGTGGCACGAAGAAAAGTGATAAGCATGTGTATTTGTCCTTCGATGAGTGGAATGTCTGGTATAAGGTGCTTGGTGAAGATGGTGGTGGTCAGGTTGCGCCTCATCTGCTTGAGGAGATATATAACCTGGAAGACGCGCTTGTATGCGCCCAGTATCTGAACAGCTTTATCCGTCATGCAGATATCGTCAAGGTTGCGTGTCTGGCGCAGATAGTGAACGTGATAGCTCCAGTGCTGACGAAGCGCGATAGCCTCTTAATCCAGTCCATCTATTATCCTTTCCTGCTCTTCTCGCGTTATGCCTCTGGATATTCGCTCGTTCCTGCAATCGAGTCGCCAACTTACCAGGCGGGTGAACGCGGCGATGCGGCGATGCTTGATGCTTCGATGAGCTATGACGAGCATACAGGCGTAGTGACGGCCTACCTCGTCAACCGACATCAAGAGCAAGACCTGAGCGTTGACCTCACTATGTATGATCGAACGGTGGAGCGTGTCCTGGGGGTTGATGTCCTGACTGCCGACAATGTGAAAACGGCAAATACGTGGGAGCAACCAGACCGTGTGAAACCTGTAAGTGGTCATGCATCAATAACTGATGAAGGGTGTGTGAACGTAACTGTGCCTGCACCGGGGCTGGCAGTGGTGCGAGTGCAAACCACCAATAAATAACATCGAAATGGCAATGCGACCGTAGGGCGAAAACAGCGTGTAGCAAGCAGGGTGTGATAGAATCAGACCCCTA
>DAIQNC010000024.1:8827-14652 GCA_036788655.1 Ktedonobacteraceae bacterium | reverse complement strand
CCAGCTTGTTGAACCAATATCATTCCAACCCAACCATATGCTACTGCCGATGCGAGGGTACTGAGCAGAGCCACGAGCATGGCAAGTAGGCCACTTTGGAGGGCAAAGCCAAGCAGGTTGAGGACTGCCCAGGCCAGAAGCAGGATACCTACCAGCGATGGAAAGACCTTCGCCCGTAGGACCACGATGCCGAGCAGGATGGTTCCAATGGTCGCGAAGAGTGTTCCCCCCAGAGGAAAGATGCTAAAGCTCGTTTCAGTTAAGGTGGCCCTGAGAATCTGGGGTGCTTTTGTTGCTACAAGAGGCAGGACAGAGACAAAGTAGCCAGCCATGCCCAGTGCCAGAAACGTGCCGAGCGCGATGAACAACAGGCCGAAGAAGCCCAGGCGGTCTCCGCGTTGGCCACGTAGACGAAAGTAAAGAGCTGGTAGACCGATGAGCGTCAGAGCCAGTGCGGTGAAGAACAGGCTGTAATGTGTTGACCAGAGTGGGCTTTGAAAGGTAGCTGGTGGTGCAGTGAAACTCGGGTTCACGAAGAACGAGAGCAGAACGGCAATGAGACTGATGAGAGCACCGAGCAGTAAGCTGATACCGCTCACGCGAAACAACTGTGTAGAAGACATATGCTTCTCCCCTCCTTGATAGAAAAACATCAACGTGTGCTGAGAAGTGACTGGGATCTTTCTCTGTCACAAGCATACCTGTTGCAGAGACCGTTGTGATGGGACGAGTGTCCTGTTTTTCCTGAGAAGAATTGTCCTGCGCCGCTCCTGACATTTGGGACATGATGTCCTATTAATACCGATGAACAAATGAGAGAGATACATGTAGTGCCGTGATTTATCACTGGAAACGGACGCCAGTGATAAATCACGGCACTACATGCTGGCTGGCTGCGTTTGAGGAGGGTTGAGACGCCAGAGTTTGTAGGCCCAGGGAATGTCGTAGCCAATCGCCCAGAGTACATATACGAACACCAACCAGGCCGAAACGGAATCCACCAGTATGAGTGTAATCTGGAGGATGGCGAGAGGGATCAAAAAGGCTAGGACGCCGAGGAAACCAGCAAAGGTGTTGTGCCAGCGGAACAAGACGATATTCCACAACTCGTTGTAGAGCATGACGATGATCAAGGCCGTGAGTGCGACGATGCGAGAGGTTTGCTCTGGCACGATGGTGAGCAGCCGATAGGCGATGATAACGTCAACGCAGTAGCCGTAGAGACCCACGCAGACAAAGCCCCACAACGGAAGTTGCAAACGCGGCTTGTGCAGGGTTGCAAACCACTGGGTCAGTTGATTGCCAGTGAGCAGCCCTCCAGCAATTGCCATTGTCAAGCTCAAGGTCACGGCAAAAAGCAGGGCTGCAATATTCCATGTGGGCATAGGGGCTGTCTCCTTTCTTTCAACGGGTTCCACCTGTCAAACCACTTCCACCAGGAGATCGGCGAGTTCTCGCGGTGCGGTGATCATCGCATCATGACCCGTTGGCAACCGTCGTAGACGCCACCCCGCCTCCTTTGGAGGAAGTGCTCTTGGTGCTAATAGGCGTCGCATGAGTGAGAAGAAGAAACTACTGCTGGTGCAGTCAATATGCGTACGGGGTGTCGCTGACACGATGGCTGGATTCTTCAGATGAAGCGGTTGCTCCAACGTCTTGAGGGGTTGTGGCGTCACCGATCTGAGTACCCAGCTTCGGTCTGGCTCTGTCGTCACCCCGTAGTTGCCGCGAGAATCAATGCGCCAGCCATCAGCCTGTGCTTGTCTGCGGAGTAGACGGATCACCAGCGGCGAGACATCGACCATCGCTTCTCCATCGCGTGGCACGAAGGTATCCAGAAAGACCAGGTGAGCAATGCGCTCCGGCACAGCATCGACTACGCCTGTGATGACCATGCCGCCATAACTGTGACCCACCAGAATGACACCATGCAGATTCTTTTCTTCCAGCAAGCTAACAACATCCTGGATATGGGTATCTAATCCGACATCAGGTGATAGTTCGGATGCACGCTCGGCAAGGCCAGTGAGGGTAGGCGCATATACCTCATGACCAGCCGACTCTAAAAAGGGGATGACCTTCTGCCAGCACCAGCCGCCATGCCATGCCCCATGCACCAGCACAAATGTTGCCATACTTGCCTCTTTCTGTCAGGAGTTCAACCACATGCTTAAATCTGTGCAGGTGGCAGTGGCTTGCCGAAGGAAACCAGGTAGACAGCCTCCGCAACAAAATCATCAATCGCCTGTGGCGGGCCAACGTGTCGCCCTACCCCATGTAATACATCTCCAAAAGGAGTAAGCTCTACTGAGAAAGCATCATTTTCTTCGCTCAGTAACGTTACATCGATAGTGATAGGATTCGTAGCAATTTCAGGAGTTGAGCGGAACGATACTTGTACTTGCTCAGCAGCTTTTACCGCGAAAGGCTGAAGAAGACTTTCGCCACCAAAACTGCCAGCAGGAGCAGGAGTCACAATGATGGAGTCAATGTTCACGTTGAAGAGGTATTGGAGCGAATCAGCGGCAAGTGACTCCGTAGTACGGGAAAGACCTTCCTCTACAATAAAGTGATGCACGTGATAATCAAGAAACCCTCTGGCGTAGCTCACAATCTGGTCATCCTGATTGCTCACCAGAGTCATCTCCACATGAGCACCATCACCAATGGTGCGAAGCTGACTTAACACTTGATCAAAACTTAGTCCCATAAGACACCTCGATTTGCATTCATGCTAGCAGGACAAGTACCTGTCAAGGAGCAATTTCTCTTGACCTGAACGGTCTTACTCATTTCTTTTAGCATATCTGATGTCTGTCTCGTCGTTGAAGTGACTACTGTCCTGATTTGTTGCCGTTTTGTGGGACATATTGTCCCGGAAAAACTAATCTCAGTGTTCTCTCCGCCAACTCCGAAATCTTCGAGTTGTCGAAGCCACTTACTGCGCTACGTATGGAGTCGTGCAGGGGGTCGATCCAGTATGAGGGCAGAGCTTCTTTGCCATACATTGCGCCGAAGGCCGAGCCAGCCGTTGCACCGTTGCAATCGGTATCCCATCCGCTTTGCACCGCCAGTCCTATTGTGCGCGTGAAATCGCCCTCGCCCCACAGCAGAGCCGCAACAACGGCGACGGCATTATTGATGGTATGCACCCAGTTGTATGTACCGTAGAAGCGTGTCTCCATTGCATCGCGTGCCTGTCCCCAGGTCATGCCCTGCTCGTGCATCGCCATGACATCTCGAATGGCGGCGACGAGCCGTGAATGCGGTGGTATCTGTGCGAGCGATGCTTCGAGTGCCATAGGCATATCGGGAACAACGAAACATGCAGCAAGAAGCGCGGCGGCCCACATCTCACCATAGATACCGTTCTGTGTATGGGAGAGCGCGGCATCTTTGTAGGCAAGTCTCGCAGCTTTCGTAGGATTGCCGGGCGAGACATAGCCATACATATCGGCGCGAATCTGCGCTCCTATCCATTCTCGATAGGGATTGCGGTACGAAGCAGTTTGTGGTGGATGTAGGCCATAGACGAGATTGCGATAGGCGGCACGTTCAGCCGTGTAGACATCGAGGAAGGGAAGATGTGTAAGCCACGTTTGCGCGACATCCTCTGTATGGAAATCGAAGCCATACGTTTCGAGAATGTAGAGTGAAAGGATGGTGTAGTCGATATCGTCGTCGCGTGCCATCTCCGCAATGTTGCCGCGTGTCGTGCCTTCCCAATTCCGCCCCATTAGCTTATCGAAATCGGCGTGTGTCTCTTCAATCTCTGGTGTCCACAAAGTATAGCCATCGGGTATCGGCGTCAAGCGAATAAAATAGTTGTCGAGTGGATAAGAGTTTGTTAATTCGAGATATTCACGGATGCTTGCACGAGTCCAACCCTCAACGGGCTTGCCAAGATTGCAGCCAGCACAACGCCCCAGCCATGCACCTTGCAAACGGTCTCGCAACTGTGCCTCATCAAGCCTTATAGTAGGAAGCAATGGAGCCGCAGGTAGCGACGCCTCGATATCCGCGAGTGTCGATGGCTCCTCATAAGGCCAATCTGCGCGGCGTTGTGTATTTGCCAGTGCATCGACTAGTTGCCAGCACTCATCCTCAGAACCCGTTTTCAATGCGTGTTGTACTCGTTCCTCAAATGCGGACACGTCGTAGCCATCTTCACGACGCTGCACCATTTCGTCCGCAAGCATGTTTCTCGCGCTCAATACATCGAACATAGAATGCTCCTTCAGGAACTGATTCATCACGTCCGTGCGAGGATTGCGTCGGGTGAGGCGGACGCGATGAATCAGTCCCTACCAGACGCCGAATTTGTCCATGCAAGTTCATTATCAGCATCATAACACACACTAATTAGAGGATTTGTGGCTCTCTACAGAGCATTGACAATGACTGTCTAAACGATATGCCGTGATAAATCACGACACAACATGGGGTGGCGTTCATCGTCAGATTGACCATTTTCTCCAAAACAGGTATCATAGGAACTACAAAAGAAGATTTATTCAAGACTCAAGAAGAAATAATGCTATGAAACCTGTCTCATTCTGGAATACACTCCCACAACCGATTATTGGATTGGCCCCGATGGACGGCGTGACCGATGCCCCGAACCGCACGATGCATGGTCTCTTTGGTCGCCCCGATATCGTGATGACCGAATTTACGAATGTCGAGGGGCTGTGGCGCGGCAGCGACCGTATCTTCCGTGACTTCCTGTACACACCTGCCGAGCGACCCGTAATCGCACAAATCTTCGGATGCCGCCCCGAATACTTTTATAAGGCTGCGCATGTCGTTTGCGAACTGGGCTTCGATGGCCTCGACATAAACATGGGATGTCCGGCAAGCTCCATTGCCAATAAAGGCGGTGGCGCGGCCCTCATTCGTGTACCGGAAACGGCGAAAGAAATCATTCGTGCCTCGCAGCAGGGAGTGCGCGACTGGGCCAATGGGCAGACGCTCGAAGACCTTGAGCTTGACCCGATGCGTATTCAACGCATTCGCCAGATGAACGAGGACCGGGTACGCATCTGGGGCGATACCGCAAAAATCGAACGCCGCTTGATTCCTGTCTCCGTCAAGACACGCCTCGGTGTTGACTCCATCGTCATCACCGACTGGGTGAAAGACCTGCTGGAACTGGAACCTGCGAATATCTCGATACATGGGCGTACACTGGCACAGCATTACAAAGGCAATGCCAACTGGGATGCGATAGCGGCAGCCGCCGAAATCGTGCGCCAGACCGATACACTCATCCTGGGCAACGGCGATGTTCAGAGCCTCTATGATGCCTCACAACGCATTCGCATGTCGGGCGTCAATGGCGTATTGATTGGACGCGCCACCTTCGGCAATCCCTGGCTGTTCCAGAACAAGGAAAAGATGCGAGAATTGCTTCATGCTGGCATTCACCCGACGCACGACGACCTGCCTGACGCTAACCCATCACGTGAGGAGCGTTTGCTGATGGCCCTCGAACACGCACGTGTCCATGCAAAGCTCAAAGGCGAAGAGCATTTCGTGGAGTTGCGTAAACATATGGGCTGGTATCTCGGTCACTTCCCCGGAGCCAAACGTGTTCGCAACGAACTCGTGCATATCAACAGTCTCGCAGATGTCGAGCGTATCATTCTACACGCCCTCGACCATCCCGAAGCGTTCAGCGATATCGGTGTCGAGACAATTGTGCATGAAGAGATACGCGATGCGGAGTTGGATATGTCGTGTTGTGCTGTATAACTTCGAGTAAGCAGGGTGTGGTTGGCAGGGTGTGATAAATCAGACCCGTACACTGTGGTGGCGAGCGTATT
>DAIQNC010000024.1:3284-8817 GCA_036788655.1 Ktedonobacteraceae bacterium | reverse complement strand
GATATGTCGTGTGCTGTATAACTTCAAGTAAGCAGGGTGTCGTTGGCAGGGTCTGATTTATCACACCCTGGTAGCCCGACGCACAATGTACATTATTTCTTGCCGCGATACAGCAATCCAAGCACGAGGCCGAAGACGAAGTGGCGTATCAGGTTCTGGAAGAATGATTTCCAGGTGAAGAGCTTTGGCAACTGCCCATCTTTGATGAGCGGATGGTATTTGTCTGCGAGTGGCGTCAAGCCCCAGACGCCGACGACGAAGAGTTCGGCGAAGAGCGAGCCTTTGAGCCAGTCAGGGCCAGGGAGCCAGCGTTTGAAGGTTGCAGCATACACTTCGGCAAGCGCGACTCCGTTGAGCATATGAAGTACCCATGCAAGGGTGCGTGTCACGGGTGTACTCTTCGTACCTGCAATCATGCCCTCTATGAAACGCACGTCGCTGAAAGCATTCTTAGCTAAAATCATGTCCCCTTCCATCGCCACGCTATAGGCGACGGTGGCGGCAAGTCCGTCTACTGCTGCCTTCCCAGGTTGCCATTTGTTTGAAATGAGATTCTGTACCATACTCATACTACTTTATGTCCTTCACAGAAATTGATTTCGAGTTATAGCTCTTAATCATACTATAGGTCTCATCGCGTCGTTTAGCAAATCGAGCTATCAGGGTGTGATGTGTTTGCAAGGTCTGATTATGAACCTTGACAAAATAAGCTGGATACCGACGTAGGGACAGGTTTACCATGTCCGCACGGGGATATAGTGCGACGTGCGGACGTGGTAAACCTGTCCCTACGCAACCCGAATCATTTGATGGATGCACCAATCATCACACCCTGACAGCCCATCCACTCGTGTCCATCGTAGCTTCTCAATGCTCATAATTAACATCTATGCTGTAAGCATAGATAACCTATTGTAAAAGACGCTAATGGTAGGTATTGTTGAAGTATGGAGCAAATATATTCTGAAAGGAAGCAGTTATGCGTATTCTTGTCATTGGTGGTACAAGTTTTATGGGGCCAGTCGTTGTCAAGATGCTAAGTGAGCAGGGCCACGACATCGCCGTATTTCATCGCGGAAAGACCGAAGCGGATTTGCCAGCGAGCGTTCAACACATTTATACAAACAAAGAGCGGTTGCCCATACGATTTCTTCCAGAGCATGTAGCGGCGTTTCGGCAATTCGCACCGGATGTTGTGTTGCATATGATGCTGTTCGGTGAGCAGGATGCACAGGAGACGCTCGATACGTTTAGAGGGATGGTAAAGCGACTAGTTGTTATCAGTAGTCAGGATGTGTATGCGGCCTTCGGGCGCGTCAACCGCAAGGAGCCAGGGCAGCCTGACTCGCGCACGATTACCGAAGACTCGCCGTTACGCTCAAATATGTACCCACATCGTAGTGAGCCACCCAGAGAAGCCAATGACCCAGAATTCTGGATGGACAACTACGATAAAATTCTGGCGGAGCGCATTCTGCTCAATGCTCCTGACTTGCCAACCACTGTACTACGTCTGCCAGCAGTCTATGGGCCAGGAGACCAACAGCATCGTATCTTTGCATTTTTGAAACGTATGGACGATGGGCGACCTGCGATTATTCTTGATGAAAAGCTCGCACATTGGCGTTGGACGCATGGTTATGTCGAAAATGTTGTGGCGGCTATTGCCCTTGCTGTGGTGAGCGAGAAGGCGAGCAGGCGCATTTATAATGTCGGTGAAGCACAAACGTTTACACAGGAAGAGTGGGTGCGTCAGATTGGACAGGCGGCAGATTGGCATGGGCGCATTGTCGTTGTGCCACAGGATCGTATACCAGCAGAACTGCTCTACGCCATGTGGCACATGTCGGATGCAAACACCGATCAAGACATCGTTGTTGATACGACCCGTATTCGCAAAGAACTCGGTTATGCCGAACCTGTACCCCTCGACGTAGCCATGCAACGAACCGTCGCATGGGAGCGAGCCAATCCACCTGCGAAGATTGACCCGAAGGCGTTTGATTATGCCGCCGAGGATGCTGTACTGGCATCGTTGCGCTAATCTGTAGGGGCGTTATTCTATAACGCCCTGGAAACGCCCTGGTAGCCCACCACAAATCGTCGAGAGGCTACCAGGGCATTATAGAATAACGCCCTTACAGATCAACGTCCGCCCCATATGCTCTGACACGCGCTTATGCCTGCTTGTATACCACTTTGTATCACTGTGCTGGTCATTGGCGTCATTGTCTGGCTGCCAAAGCCGGAGTCGCTCCAGCCGTACCAGCCGATAGAGTTTGCACCTGCCTGACAGAAGGCCGTTGCCTCTGTCTGCATCTGAGCCACCGTGATGCCCGGCTCATAGTATGTCGTCGCATACCTACCTGCGAATGCTTGACCGATGCCAAGAAGTGGCGTGTTTTGAATATTCCAGCCCTGTTGTCGTAGCGAGGCAAGCACGGCACTGAGGCCAGCTTTGAGCGTAAAGTCGAACTGTGAGCCATCCATATAGATCGCATAGCTACTGATATAGGAGTAGATACCGACTCTATCGCAACCGCTATTGCTGTAGTTCAACGCGAGTCCGGGAATCCAGTCACTGATGCCTGGTTTGTCAATGGCTACTCCGAGGCCGCAGATGGCAGGATAGGATGGGGTATAGTTTTGAATCTGGGCGTGAACAGCTTGTAGCACCAGTTTTGCGCTCCCACTATCCCAGATAGCCCAGTCGTCCAGTACCCAGTAGCCGAATATGAGAGGGTTAGCGGCATCAGCTTGTAAATGAGTGTCGATGGCTGCAAGTAAAGCATTCTCCGAATTCATAGCTGGCTCTTCATCCGTAGCGCAGTAGGTATTTGGTTGCCCTGACGGTGGAAGCGCAACAGTATGTGTGCGATGGCATTCGTAGTAGTAAAGATCGCTGGCAAGACCGCCATCTACCTCATGCAATCCCTTCGCAAGCATTTCAGCACCGACTGGATCAGCTGGATAGTAGGGTGTGCCATAGATGATGGCGGTATTGATGCCCAGTGCAGTGGCGTTATCGACAGCGGCAACCGAGTTGATAGAGAATCCCGCCTTCATATGCCAGGGGATAACATGGCGTAGAATGGGATGTGCCACCGGGTTAGCGGCGTAGATAGCCGATGTATTGACCAGTAACAACGCGAAGAAGAACATGCTTACAAGGATACGTTTCATATGAGTTACTCCACTACATGAATGTTTTAGATGCTAAAAGCGCGATGCTCCATTTCTAGTAATTCTTCTTCAATAAGCGTAGAGTGAGCAGGGTGAAATGAAGTTAACAATCAGTAGATAGAAGGTTGTGAATGGAGAGATTCAGTAGAGAAACAAGCAAGCGGAGAAATGACATATATGTTAATTAGCACTATTGGGTGCTTAATTTTGCGCAGTTTATACAATAGAAAAGGATGCCTCACTATCGGTGACGAAAACGAAGAGCGTGACGCAATTGATAGTTGCACTGTATACAAATATAACCAGGGATGCGTTGCAGGGAAGGGAAGGGGAGAAAATGACGCTCGAACGCTATTGGGCGACAATGCTAAAACAATGGAAGTTCATTGCGCTATGCTGTATTGTTATCGGATCAGGAACATTTATAGGTAGTAAACTCACGACGCCAATATACCAATCTTCTGTACTCGTTCTGGTTGCATTGCGTTCTTCAAGCAGCCAGGCAGATATTAACAGCTTACTGGCAAGTGACCAGCTTGTGCAGACAGACGCATCACTTGCCACAAGTGATACGATACTGGGCGAAGTTGCATCGCATTATAAGGGAATGACGCTTCAGCAACTCGCGCTCAAGGTAACAGCTACTCCAAAGTTAAATACACAGCTATTTGAGATTGATGTAAAAGACCCGCTTCCGACACAGGCTGCCACGCTTGCCAACGATATTGCGAATACGTTGATTAAAGAGCAGCAGGATATAGCGAATCAAGACAATAATCGCTCCTTGCAGCAGGTACAACAAGACCTGGATACGACGAGAAAACAGATCGACTCGCTCACTGCACAAATCAACAGCTTACAGGCTCAAGGTGGTAAAGATGCACAGATAGCCGTTATTCAGGCACAAATCACTGGTCTACAGGCGCACTACTCGCAGTGGCAGACCTTGCTTGCACAACTTGAGCTAACAGCAGCCCAGAGCGGTGATTTTTTGCGTGTTGTGCAACCGGCACAGGTCAGCATGAATCCTGTCAGCCCTCGTGTGATGCTCAATACCGCGATTGGATTTACGCTGGGTCTGCTCCTGGGCATGTTAGCGGCAGTCCTGTTTGAATTGCTGGATACGAGAGTGCGTACTACTGACGCATTGGCAGATTTACTTGGATATCCAATCCTGGCGAAGGTTAGCTATATAAAAGGGAAAAATAAGCAAGGCGAAGAGATTATCAATCCGGTAGGGCATACCTACAACGTAGAAGCCTATCGAATTCTGCGAACGAACGTTGGTTTCTCGGCGGTCGATAAACCGCTACAAACGCTCGCTATCACCAGTGCGTTGCCTCATGAAGGAAAGAGTACCGTTGCTGCAAATCTGGCGATTTTTATGGCAAAGGCCGGAAAGAGTACCTTGCTTATCGACGCAGACCTGCGCCGCCCGACCGTTCACGCGAAGTTCAATCTACCACTCGATAAGGCAGGATTGAGCAATGCTATCCTGGCCTGTTCTCAGCAGCAACACTCGCTCTCCGGCAGTTTTACCTCGAATCCGGGTGTGCTAAACATTTCACTTGAGCCATATATGCACTCGGTTAATATCCCGAATTTGCGTGTGATGCCAGCCGGCCCTCTACCACCCAATCCGCCTGAACTCCTCGACTCGAAGTCGATGGAGCAATTTTTACAGGTTGTTTCGAGATGTGGAGCCGAAATCGTCATTTTCGACACGCCGCCACTTCTTGGACTCTCTGATACGAATATTCTTGCTCCAAAGGTCGATGGAACCCTGTTTGTGGTAGACCTTACTCAGGCGAACAAGAGGAATGTAAAGCAGGTGAAAGCGTTGCTAGTACAGGCTGGTGCGCGGGTACTTGGTTGCGTGGTCAACAAGGAAACGCTCTCTCGAAAGAACGGCGCGAGTGCCTATTATTACTACTACTCACAGGAACAATCATCTGAGAGCAAGCAGGACGTACAGCCACCTTTTAATCCAGGAATGCCAGCGTTCTCACTGCCTGCGAACCCGAACTATCCCAAGCCCCCTTCGTCATCTTTGCCTGCGCCCATATCGCTTCCTGCATCGGTGAGTTCGCAGGGGCCACAGACGCCTTTTGTGCCGACAAGCGCAGCCCCTGCTCGGAAACAGAGTGGGCGTACTAATTGATGGGATTGAACAGGGCATAGCGAAAAGGGACGAAAAGGGACGAAAAGGGGCGCGTATGCATATTTTGCACATACACAACATCAATAAAGTGGCTGAAACATTTGGAAGAGAGTTGGCTCAACGGGGACATAGCTTCTCTCTCTATCATCCTGATCTTGCGGGTAGTGGAGCATCGTTACCAGTGAAAAT
>DAIQNC010000024.1:2889-3274 GCA_036788655.1 Ktedonobacteraceae bacterium | reverse complement strand
GATGCCGAAACGCTTATTCAGTTTACGGGATATTGTCAAAGACCTGCACTCCGACAAGTTCGATATAGCGCATATTCACTGGGCCAGTTACGGTTTTCTTGGTTTGACAGCGAATATTCCCTTCATCATCGAGTGTCATGGCGATGATGTGCGACACAGGTTGAACCATCCGCTATTCCGTCTTCCATTACGTACATTCTTACAAAAAGCCTCGGCGGTCATCTGTATTACACCTGACCTTTTGCCTGTAGTACGTTCAGTAACAGCCGATGTTTTTTTTATACCGGGGCCAATAGATACAACGCGCTTTGCACCAGAAGAAGAGGAGCAGGTAGCGCAAGGGCATCCTTGCTCTCCACGCTCTCTGCTCCTCTTTACGCGCCTC
>DAIQNC010000024.1:0-2842 GCA_036788655.1 Ktedonobacteraceae bacterium | reverse complement strand
TGATAAGGGATGCGATATCGCACTACAGGGTATTGAGCAATTCAGTACACGCCATCCAGATGTTTGTGTCAAATTGTTAGCATGGGGTGTACTTGCCCATGAGTATGAACAACGCTATCGTGGACGCTTCGAGTTTATCGCTCCTGTTGCCTCGGATGAAGTCCATCGACTCATCCAGTCGGCAGATATTGTCGTGGGGCAAATGCGTTCCGGTGCGCTGGGCCTGTCAGAACTCCAGGCGATGAGTTGTGGCAAACCCGTTATCACCTCATTTCTGTATGACGGGGAGTATCCGACGCCGCCCCCACGTTGTCAGGCAACAAACGCGCAGGAGCTTGAGCAACATCTCGAACATCTCTATCAACATCCAGAAGTAGGGGTCGCACTTGGACGGGAAGCACGGGCATGGATTATCAGAAACCATAGTACGCAGGTATTAACAAACCGTCTTGAAGAACTGTACTTTTCGACCGTTAAGCAACACTACGAGGTGGATACAGTTTGTGGGTAGCATGACACAGCAAACACAGCAAACGCAGCATACGGAATATATATACGATCACCAAAAAAGCGAAAGCAGTTCCGCTCTAGTCGAGGCTGACGACCTGTCGCTACAACCTACATGCGCGATGCCTGTGGTTGAGCCTGACGATATCACGTTGCAAGAAACATGTGCGATGCCCGTTGCGTTATCTGACGAGGATACTGCACTCCTTCCAGTCAGTCGCCCCTTAGAGCAGGATGTACGACGCTGGCAGTTCAAAACGCCTTTCAACAGGCGAGCCACAACGTTGCAGGTTCTGGCAGATGCTAAACCTGCAACGTTCCATCACAGGCAGGAAGACTCATTCGAGTATGATTGGTCAATCGCGCTTGCCCCGACAATGCTGATGCCAATTCCTTCCGCGATGGGCGATATCTCGCTTACTCCGACATTGTTGATGCCTGTTCCTGCTCCTACGAAAGAGCATATATCCGAAGAGGCACAGGCCGTTGATAGCGTAGAAACACTGCGAACGCTCCTCAAAAGTTCTGGCATTTACGCGCTTGCCTCGGTCGCTACTCCCGTTATCACACTTGCGCTCTCACCATTTTTAGCACGTCACCTCTCGCCTTCTGCATATGGTGCGTTTACCATTATAAACACCTTTGTGAGCCTTGTGGCTGGCGTGACACAACTGGGACTCGGTTCCGCATTCTTTCGTGCGTACAATTATGATTATCAAACCGAAAAAGATAGGCGCGATGTGCTTGCCACGATTACCACATTGCTCGCTATTGTGTCTATCGTTACCGCGCTTCTTATGTTTCTTGGCGCATCGTGGCTGGCGAAAACCCTGTTAGATTCATCTGCGTTGAGCAACATTATGTATCTAGGGGCTATCATTGTTCTCTTACAAAATCTAGCTGTCCCCGGTTTCGCCTGGCTACGTGCAGAGAATAAGCCCCTGTTGTATTCGCTGCTCTCCATTGGCAATCTTCTTGTCTCACTGATAACAAATCTTGTGCTTATTGGTATGTTCTCTGCTGGTTTGATGGGTGCCGTGATTGGCATAGGTAGTGGATACGCCTTCGTGACGCTCTGTCTGTTACCTGTCATCATTATCCATGCGGGTATCAAGATACGGGTAGATATTGCACGAAACGTCCTCTCCTTTGGTGTGCCAATGGTGCTGAGTGTCGTCTCGTACTGGGCATTGCAGGTGTTAGACCGCTACTTGCTGAATATCTTCGGCTCGCTCGCGCAGACCTCTGAATATGCTGTTGCATATTCACTGGGTTCTGCCATCTCCATCGTTGTTATCTCGCCGTTTACACTGGCATGGGCTTCGGCTATGTTTACGATTGCGAAGCGTAAAGATGCCGCTCGCGTATTTCAGACGGTGTTTCGCTTACTGGCATACTTTCTGCTGTTCTCGGCATTTGGACTTTCACTTGTTGGAAAGTTCTTGTTATACTGGCTCTTCCCACCCGTGTATCACACCGCCGCTTTTGTGATTCCTATTGTCGCTGCCTCATTGACGTTTTATGGGCTGTACTACATTGTGAACGTTGGCCTCAATATCAAGCGCAAAACGTGGATAAGCAGTGTCTTCTCTACCATTGCTGCCATTACCAATCTTATCCTCAACCTCGTCCTCATCCCCAGATATGGCGCGATGGGAGCCGCGATTGCCACGCTGCTTGCATATATTGTGCTGGTGCTGGTGGCATATATCGTCAACCAACGCATGTATCCTTTGCCTCTGGAAATTGGGAAGTTCGCCCTGGCCTTTGTGCTCGGTGCTGTTCTTTACTGGGGGAGCGATGTGCTTTCAACGTCGTATTCAGGCGGCATGAGTATGGCTATCTCTGTGACGACCTGTCTGCTCTATGGAGCAATTCTGGCTCTGGCAGGTCTATTACCGCTATGGCATAAACGAACGTTCGCCGAAATAGACAGGAGAGTTTCATAACAATGAAGACAATAGAACCGATTCACACGATATCAACTCAGCAACAGACAAGACCACTTGTAACGGTCTGTATGCATGTACGTGGCTCCGCTCGTACAGATGGGCGTGTACTGCGTGAAGCGACTGCACTGGTACAACAGGGGTATGCCGTCACGATTGTTGATATTGAGCAAGAACGCACGAGGCCGCAAGAAGAGACGATTGATGGTATCACATTACGACACACGTTTCCATTGACCAGACCGTTCCTGCCCACTCTCAAACTGTGGAGCATTTTCGGCATATTGCATTCACACTTGAATAATACGCTTCAAATCATATGCAGGAAGGCAGATGCCTACCATGCACACGATTGGATGGCCTTGCCAGCTTGCTTCGTTGCGTCT
>DAIQNC010000023.1:11702-14822 GCA_036788655.1 Ktedonobacteraceae bacterium | reverse complement strand
GCAACAATCAGGAAAAACTGTAGCGTCTCGTTGTAAATGGACGATGACAGACCACCCAGGATGATGTAGACCATGATGAACAGTGCCGAGAGCCAGATGCACGCCGTAAGCGACCAGCCAAGCAAGAGATTGAATACCAGAGCAGCCGCATACATGTTGATGCCACTGGTTAATAATGTCAATATTGCGAAGGAGAATGCATTGAAGCCACGTGTCGCCTCGTTATAACGCATTTTCAGGAAGCCCGGAACAGAGTGTGCCTTACTGCCATAGTAAAACGGCATCATAAAGATGGCGACGAATATCATAGCCGGGATTGCACCAATCCAGTAGAAATGCGCCTGGAGAATACCATATTGCGCCGCATTCGCACCCATGCCTAGAATCTCTAACGCCCCTAAATTCGCTCCTACAAATGCAAGTCCAGTTACCCAGCTTGGCAGTGAACGACCAGCTAAAAAGAAATCTTCCGAGGAACGCATACGAGTACGTAATACAAAGCCGATACCAAGAGTAACCAGAAAGTACAACGCAAAAATGAGGTAGTCAACCCAACTGATGTTAATGGGGACAGCAGCTTGCAGGGATGCAAAGGCAAGCATATGGTTCTCCTTTCAGGTCATGGATCTGCCAACTACAGGGCAAAGCACATAAAGGTAAAAATTCCACAATACTTGCACGAAAAATAGTTACATAAAGCTTCGCTATTAACTGAACTACGCGAAAAGTGATATATCTTCCAGAAAGACGTAGGGACAGATTCATCCTGTCCGCGCATAGAAAACAACTAACGCACGAACGCACGGACAGGATGAATCTGTCCCTACTACTATGTCAATTGCCCTTTATCCTTCAAATAATCAAAGATAATTTGATCGACAGGTGAGCTTCTCTCCTTATCTTGATATTGTAGCCAGACCACTTCATCTATCTCGCTCGCAGCACGAATATCTCCTGTATATTCCGCTGTATAGCAAGTCATTTGCACAATCACGCCCTCAGCCTGTCCATGCGCCTGTGCCTGGAATGTGCCGAAGAAGGTGATTGACCCAGGAAGCAGGTCTATACTCAACTCCTCTCGAATCTCGCGTATCAAGGTCGCTTCGTCCGTTTCGCCCTGTTCGCGTTTTCCACCGGGGATATAGTACGTATCCTTGCCCTTCGACCTGGTACTCAAAATGCGTCTATCTACAATATGTATCCAGGCGAGCTTATCAATCACGTTTGACCTCTTATCTTTTACCTGTGATGCCCCATTTGCTGTTCGATAGCATATAAGCGTTGTTCGCACAGCTCTTGCAATGAGTGTGTATGCAGATAACTGAGTGCCTCCTGCCCCTTTTCATACAATTCACGTAAGCGTTGTTCGCTGATATGCCAGCCCTCACCACGCTGTACCCACTCATCATAAGGTCGCTTGTAGTCCATCAAGTTGCTTTTCAGGCTCAACAGCACATCCATCGGCAGCGTTTGAGCATGTTCGAGTAGTCGTTCCCAGTAATCCCGCAATTCTTCCATATACGAACGTGGCTCGAAAGCGCGTGAGCCGCCATCATAAATCGCACACTGTTCCAGAAAGCTGATAGGATGCGTCAGACTATCGTACTCGAACTCAGGTGCGGATAGATAACCCTTTCTGAAGAAATCGGTGTGCGGCAGATGTATACCCTCTAACGCAGTATCACCCTTGTACAGGCTCAAAGCTTGCTCGATAAACACAATCGTCATGCCACACTGCGGCCCCCACATCTGTTGTAGTGTCTCCTCATAGGCACGCATGGTATCAAGCACGTCGGATGCGCCAATCGTCACAAACAAGAGCCAGCGCGGTTTCTTGTGCTGCTGATTATAACGCCTCATGACGTGGCTCAAGGCATGGAGTATGGTTGTTGCGGTTGCGCTAATATCTCCGATGCACAGAATAGCATCATCCTGTATGCTCCACTTCTGATAGCTCGCCTCCTGAATAGAAAATCCTTGCGGACTGATGATACGTTGGCTCGAAAGAAACGACACTTCTGGCAACGTATGCGTGACATCGTGCAGGTTTGTATGCAAATCGAAGTTCAGCCCACCACGTAATATGTACAATACATCGACGGGTTGGGATTGCAAGAACGATGAAACCTGTGTATTCTGAGACATCAACAGGCTCTTGATGATGCTGTGTAGTCCGTGAGACAATAGATGCTGAAACTCGACGCTCCGCACCTCTGGTTCACGCAAAATCTTTCGCGTATGCGGTGTCGAAGCAATAAGCGTCTCTATGCCGGAGCCAGGGAAAATTTCATATAATGCAGCGTTTCCGTCTATATCACCACTCTGCTCGATCACCTGTACATCTACCCTCTGATTCACGCTTCTCTCCTTCTGAGCAACATTCAACGTTGTCTCACATTCCAATTTCTATCGTGTAGCTTACCATATCAGCACGCCAATCTTTATAAAAATCATATCGTGTCGTGATGAATCACGGCACTACATAAAGATTGGTGAGCTAATACATTGGACACTGTGGATTATGATAGAGGTATACAGCATGTTCCATCACTCACAATACCTCATCTACTATAGAAAAGAGTCTCTTCATGGCACACGATCAAGAGGAATCTACAGACGCATCCCCATCTACGCCGCCACTTCCTACACAACAACACGACTCGAAGCCACCTTCTCGTAGACAGCGTTTATGGCAACAAGTACAGCCTGAGTGGTTAACACACGATATGACACTACTACTATGCGCTCGCACATGCATGAGTTCAACACGTGCATTATCAGGCATCATCGTGCCAATTTATCTGGCATTGCTTGGTTTTGGAGGATTGACACTTGGCATTCTTTTTACCGCAACTGCACTGGTATCAGCACTTCTTACTGCTCTCATTGGGCTACTATCAGACCGTATCGGGCGTAAGCCATTTCTCGTCATAACACCATTACTCACCGCCATCGCTGGTCTTGTCTATACCTTTTCGCATACTGCTGCTATCCTGTTCATATTTGCCGCACTGGGGTCGTTCGGACGTGGCGCAGGTGCAGGTGGGGGAACAATTGGCCCATATCAACCTGCCGAACAAGCCTTACTCGCCGACGCCGTACCCGCACACTACCGCAACA
>DAIQNC010000023.1:0-11692 GCA_036788655.1 Ktedonobacteraceae bacterium | reverse complement strand
GGACGTATTGGTTTCGCCTCGTCGCTGGGTGGGCTTATCGGTGGTACACCACTAGTGGCACTCGCTGTCCTCATTGTCGGAGGACAGTCGATGAAAGCTTATCAGGTCGAATTCTTCTTCACTGCATTGCTCGCCTTTTGCGCTGCTCTGCTCGCACTCCCTGTACATGAGGCATACAAGAGCATACCTACAAAGCAATCATCTCAACCTGCGCCCAAAAAGGTGCAAGAAAAACAACGGCGTCTCACACCCTTATCGTGGAGCATCTTAATTCGCCTGTGGATTACGAATAGTGTCAACGGGTTTGCAGTTGGGTTCTTCGGTCCCTTCATCACCTACTGGTTTTATCGCCGCTATGGGGCAGGACCAGCCGAGGTAGCCGCACTCTACACCATCATCAATTTCGCTGCTATGCTTATCAATCTCATCTCGGCACGTATCGCGGCTCGCCTGGGACTGGTTCGCGCCATCGTTATTAGTCGCGCCTTGCAAGCTTTCCTCATCATCCCAATGGTCGCCATGCCCTTTTTCTGGCTCGCAGGTCTCGTTTATCTATTACGAATGATGGTGCAGCGTCTCGGCTTGCCCCTGCGCCAATCGTATGTGATGGGTGTCGTGCCGCAGGAAGAGCGAGGCCGCGTCGGTGCGCTCTCAATTCTCCCTTCACAGGCAACTTCTGCCCTCAGCCCAACGCTAGCAGGCTTTCTCTTCGATCACGTCGCGCTGTCTCTACCATTTGACATAGGCGCGATTCTACAAGGTCTCAATACGTTGCTCTTCTTGCTATTCTTCCGTAAGATAGCCCCACCAGAGGAGCAGACACGCCCTCGACAATAAATTGTCGGCCTACAGGTATTGCAGATAACGTTGCACCCACTCTTCCGATAATTCATCGGCCTGTCGCCTCATATAACGTTGAGGAAGTGCAAACGTATCGGAAACGGGAACGCCCAGGTAGCTAAGGACGGAACGAATGGTCTCCTCCTGTGCAGGTACGAAGTCTTCGTAGACGATGGTAAGAGGTTGTATTCCGTTCACCTCGAAGTAGGCTCTCCATGCCTCTTCGTGTGATGTGATTTGCTGAACAAGATGCTCAATAGCGTCACGATTGAAAATCAGTTCGTGGTGTGGCTTATGCACGGCAAAACTCTCTTCTTGACGCCATACCGAGGTTTGAATGGCTCGCCAGAGCGAGACCGCCTGTCGCACTTTATCCCGGCGCGTAATCCAGATGTAGTGCAAGTTGGGAAAAATGTCTTCTAATAGCTCCGGTGTTGCCGTTGTCTGCCACGCTGGTATTTCGCGCACATGACTGAGAAAATCATCGAAGTAGCCCCACATCATCTTGGCCCCAAAGACCCCATTGGGGCTGGTTCCCTCCTTGATTACCTGTTCAAGGTAATTCGCATAGCTTCCAACTTGAAGGGGAATATCCTCATCGCCGCCAGCGTAGGCATTAAGCAATCCTTGAATCTCGGCATTATCAAGCGACTCGAAGTATTCACTTGGGCGACGAGGAAGGCCACTTTTCTTTAATGCTTCAAAGTATTCTTTTGGCTGACCAGCAAGGCCAGTGTTCGACAAATCCTCACAGAGAAGGGTACTGCCACTACGAGGGGTGGCACAGACGAGGTACGAGCAGGATGGTCGCACAAACAACCTCCAAAAATCGAATGATAAAACAATCAAAAAAGCCATTATCCGTATGATGACTGACTCGTTTTCCCTACCACATCTGTATACGTTTTATATCTAGCACACGTGTTCTATAAAGAACGTGGCATCTTCGCCGCTTTGAACTCTACAAGCGTTCGATTTCTACCTTGAAAGGAAACTACGATGGCTCAATTGGAACAACGCCAACACGGTCACGATAATCATACACACGATACACCAACGTCTCATACAGAACATACCACACATAAGACACATAATGCACAGAAGCAAAAAGAACAGGTAAAGCAGGCTACTGGACAGAAGGAACAGGCACAACAACAGCACGAAGAGCTACGTAATTCGCCAATGATGGCACATCTGCTCGATGCGCTGGAGCAGGGAGCCGATATTGGTCACTATGGGCGCCTGACATTTGTGATGGTTGCGCGTCACTTTATGTCCGATGATGAAATCGTTGAACTTCTCAGTCATCAACCTGACCATAATGAAGCGGATTCACGTGCCTTACTTCAGCAGGTCAAGGCACACGACTACAATCCACCCAAACGCGAACGTATCCTGGAATGGCAGTCAAAACAAGACTTCCCCATCTGTCCTACGCCCGACGAGCCTGGAAGTTGCAACGTCTATCAAGACCTCAACTTCCCCTCACACATCTACGATAACATAACTGAATATTACGAGGAACAATAAGCTTCGTCTGCCTCCGTTGATCACGAATGTTCATGTTCAAAACCAGCGACCTGTAGGGGCGTTATTCTATAACGCCCTGAACGCTCACCCTTCTGAACGCTCATACACTTATACGATTTGACAGCCAGGGCGTTATAGAATAACGCCCCTACATATTGCTGAATCAGTTTGCCAGAGTTCAATATTGGTAGACGACGGAAACAGTTACTGTTCCTGATCCGTCGGGCGAATCAAGATTTCGTTGATACTCACGTAATCCGGCTGTGTGACTGCGAAGATAATGGCATTAGCGATATCTTCGCTTTGCAGGGCGCGTGTATGCTTTGCACGTTCCTGAATTGCCTGCTTCGCCTTCTGGTCAGTGATATGGCTTGTCAATTCCGTTGCTACCATGCCCGGCTCAATGACCGTCACGCGAATGTGGCTCTTGACCAACTCCTGTCACAACGCCTCGGAAAATGCAACAACGCCAAATTTCGATGCATTGTACACGCCACTACCAGCATGAGCAGTACGTCCCGCAACTGATGAGATGTTCACAATATGACCACTTCCCTGTTGCGTCATATATGGAAGAGCGGCATGTGTCGGGTACATCAGGCCAAGCACATTCGTGTTGATCATGCGCCGCCAGTCTTCCGTGTTCGCGCCCTCAATCTGACCGAGCAACATCACTCCAGCATTATTGACGAGAATGTCCAGTCGTCCGAACTCATCGTGCGCTTTCTTCACCATATCATTTGCCTGTGTCTCGTCTGTTACATCACCAACGATTGACAAGGCTTTCCCCCCATTATCTGTGATACGCTTCACTAGCTCATCTATACGATCTTCTCGTCGAGCTGCAAGCGCAACAGCCGCCCCTTCAGATGCCAGTGCCAGTGCAGTCGCCTCACCGATACCCGACGAAGCTCCCGTTACGAGTACAACTTTTCCCTGTAATTTGTTTGCCATCTATCTCTACCCTTTCATCCTTTGAAAACATCAAATATCTGTAGTCCGACGATTCATCGCAGACGAGCTTCAAACATTATATGAGTTGCTCGTCTGCGATGAATCGTCGGACTACAGATATTTCTTCCTGCTATTACACGCAGGTCGGTCAGGAAAAGGTGTCAAACATTCACATTCAGGGCAACACCATTGTCTTCATCAGGTGTTCGAGGGTATGTTCGGGGTTAGAACTGAGACCGGAATGTGCTGGCGAGGTCTGTATGATGGTGCTACGGGGAGCGACAAGCCAGTGAAAGCGTTCGGAGAGCGAGAGTTGCCCGATGGGGCCGCTATCCTCACCGCCTTTACAAACACGCTCCAGTTGTTCCAGCGCGTTCTGTACTTCGTCGAGATTGAGCGATGGAGCAAAGGTGGTCAGGCGTTGCGTATCAATGGCTATACGAATGGCAAGATAGCGGCGCATTCGGCAGAACAAGATAATGCCGACGTTGATACACTCTCCGCGCTCGACCTGGGGGACGACGCGCACTATCGCATAGTCATACGAGGCGAGCGCGGGCATTTTGAGCCTCCTCTACGAATATATGCGACGCCTCTAGCCTGTCGAGCAAATATGCAAGATACGCAGCACGATGCTCTTCCTGCGTGGCAAATAGTGGGTCATCTCCCAGCCAGAGGTCAGGGATAGCGGCAAGAATAGCTTCGAGGATATCCGGTGTGAGACGTGGCTTGAGCAGTGCATCCGCCTCATCAAGCCGACTCGCCACAGGCAACAAAACATGGCTCTTGATGGATGTGAAGGGAATGCGGCTCCGCTCCATGTAGTTCGCGCCCGTATGATGAAAATAGAGCGAGGCTCCCTGGTCGATGAGGTACAGTTGCTTATGCCAGTAGAGCATATTGGTGTTGCGCGGGGTACGGTCTACGTTGGTGACATAGGCATCGAACCAGACAATTGACGAGGCCAGCAACGGATCAACGTTCCACACGTCCAGAGCGTCGAAGGTGAGTGAACCCGGTAGATAGTCGAGCGCGAGATTGAGACCAACGCTTGCTTTAACCAGTGCCTGAATCTCGAAGTCCGGCTCGGAACGTCCCAGTGCCTCATCAAGTTCCATAAATACAATCTCTGGCACAGCCAAGCCAAGTACACGTCCAATCTCTCCTGCCACCAGTTCGGCAATGAGCGACTTCGGCCCCTGCCCCGCGCCACGGAACTTGAGAACATACAGGCCATCATCGTTCGCCTCCACAATGGCAGGAAGCGAGCCTCCTTCTCGTAGTGGCGTAACATAGCGCGTTGCGGTCAATGTTCTTATCATGATGCTATTGTAACACAGCATGATAAACGGGTGCAGCTCCCCATGTTGTGACGTGATTTATCACGTCTGCTTATTGGTTTAGGAAAGGACGGCGATGATATGCAGATGTGATAAATCACGTCACAACATGGAATACGGCAGTGATAAATCACGCCGCTACGAAGGATTTACTGTTCCTGCTCAACATCCAGGTTGGCAGGGTCATTCTGCGTTGAATCAGGATGCAGATAGTCGCTCTGCGTCCCATGAATGGGAGCATCACCACGCTCTTCAGCACGTAACTCCTCGCGCTTTACGGTATCGCTTACCTGTTGTGTCTCCTGCACAGCACGCTTGCCAACCGCAACTTCGCCCGTCACAACAGTATCCTTATTGACATTGACCTTCTCTTCGCTCACAGGCACACGAATGGTCTCATCTGTCCCAATCGGCGTGTTATCTGCTACAGCATCCGCACCTGTAACAGGACGACGCTCGACATAGACCTCTTCATGTGTCACAGGAACATTCACCGTTTTCTGCTCCTCGACGACATCCTTGCCAAGCCGCACTTCGCCGACCTGTGTACGCTCTTTATTGACGCCCAGTTGCTCTTCGCGCAGCCTCAATGTACGAGGCTGATAAAACTCATCTTGCACCGTATTGGCGGTATTTGTTGTGTTTACCGTGTTCGCAGTATTCTGTACCATATTGGTCGTTCCGGTCTGCACAGGTTGCGCGGTTTGTGTCGCCTGTGTACTGGTGGTTCCCGTGATTCCTGACGATTGCTGGTCATAATCATAACCGCCGTTGCTTCTCAGGATGTTCAGTGCGTTTTGCGCCTGTCCCTGGTCATCCGGTCTGACCGAAACCACTGTATTGCCGTTGCGATACTGCTGATCATAGTAACTCGCACGGTCACGGCTCACATCAAGATTGAGAAAATCATCCAGCAAGTTGACGTTGCGACGTGCCTGCGTTGCAACCCCGATCTGGTCATATCCAAACCCTGCGCCTCTCAGTCCATCAAGAGCGCGTTGCGCCTGACCTTCATCTGAAAACACCCCTGCGATAATATCGGTTGTATTCGCTGCCATATTTATTATTTCCCTTCAGTAGAACTTTTTGCTCGTTTCATGAAAAAGACACAGCATTACTATATGAGTAATAGCGGAAGCATATGTCAAATTTCATATCAGTAACACGAAAGCAAGCACTAAAAAGTCTCCTGATATAAGGAGTAAATCTATAATTAGAGAAATTCTAATTTTCAGAACCTGATACTTATTTCGTCACTGGATGTCCTGAGAGGCTATCATCCACTTTATCGGCAACCTGCTGTTTCGCTTGCTCGAACTCTTCGGGGTGCGTCTCTCGCCAGTTCGTCCAGATGGCTACGATGAGTGCTTGCAACACACCTGCGACAGGTGAAGCAAAGAGCGCACCCCAGACACCGAATAGCTCCGAGCCTGCTACCAGTGCAACAAGTGAGACAATCGGATGTAACCCTACCGCCTTGCCGACAATGCGCGGCCCGACGACATCGCCTTCCAGGATATGCACAATAATGAAGTAACCGAGAACGCCCAGAGCGATAAGCCATCCCTGTGTCAGTGCAATCAGCGTACAGATGGCTCCCGAAAGCAGTGTCCCCAGGATAGGGATAAACTCGAAGATGAATGCTAGTACGCCGAGCAACACGGCATAGGGGACATGGAAGGCAAACATGCCGCCACCTACCAGCAGACCTATCAATGCTGAGAGCAGAAACTGACCACGTATGTAGCCGCCGACAATCCGTTGTACCGTACTAAGCACAAAATTTGCACGTGTTGGCTGCGGTGAATTGTGGCGTATCCAGTTGGTGACACGCGCACCATCGATCAGCAGGTAGATACTCAACACCGCGATAAGAATGGTATCCAGAATGGTGTTGAAGAGACCTGTCACGACAGGAACCGCATTACCAGCTGCTCCTTCGAGCCGCGAGGTGAACAATGAAGTAAATGAGGAGATTTGTTGCTGTGAAATGCCGAACGAGCGCAGTGTTTGCTCCAACGGTGATACCTGTCCAGTCTTGCCAGGTGTCAGTAAGCTCTGTACACTAGTAGCCAGCCCTCCAACCTGCGCTATGGCAGTCGTCACAATCAGGTAGATGAGAGAACTCAATAACCCCAGAACGATCAGATACATTATAAGTATAGCGAGAAAGCGTGGCATAAAGCGTTGCAACATTTTCACGCCGGGAGCAAGAGCATAGGCCAACAACGCAGCAATGGCGAGGATAAGCACAGTACGTATCACATGTCCAATTCCCCACAGGATAACGAAGACAAGGGCTATCCATGCTAGAATTGCAATAGGAACATCGCGTCGCCGCGCCCATTTACTGTTGATTGGCTCAGAGCGTGGTACGGTTAACGGACGAATAGAAGAATCCATAGAATAATTCCTGTTCTTTAGACGATTTATGAAAATTTCTTCTATATCTCTACAATATAGAGATACATTACCAATACTTGATGTAGCACGTGAAGAATGGGAAAACCGTTTCGTGTATTGCAATAGGCAGCAAAAATTCGGCGCATTCTAATTTTTAGAAATATGGCAAGTTGACGTATCTGTACAAGTGTCGGACAATACGATAAGAACATCGTGCATATAACAATCACAGTGGAGATAGAAAACCCAATGACCCTTTCGCAATCCTCACAACCTTCGCAACCTCTCAAACAATCACATACAGCAGATACATTGTTACTGGATTCCGTGCTGGCACAACGTCCTCTGGGCCTTGTTCTTGATATCGACGGCACATTGAGTCCTATTGCGCCCACACCTGATAGTGCCTATCTCTATCCAGGAGTCAAGTCGTTACTGGAACAGGTACGCGATCTCTCGCCAGATATTCATATCGCCATCATGACCGGACGTGGCATTGCGGACGGGGCGCGGATTGTCGATGTTGATAACATCACCTATATTGGTACACATGGCCTCGAATGGAGCGAAGGACTTCCTTCTACTCATGATGTGCAGATTGTTCCAGAAGCTATGCGTTACATCGAGCCAGGAAAGACGCTACTTGACTTCGCTGAACAACATCTTGCCGAATTCCCAGGCGTTATCGTGCAGCGCAAAAATGTCGGGGGAACACTCCATTATCGTAGTGCATCCGACCACGAACGCACACGAGAACGGCTCCTCGCATTGATGGAAGAGCCGACGCGCCAGTCAGGAATGCGTCTGGGCGAGGGAAAGATGGTCGTTGAGATTCTCGCCCCACTCACTATCGACAAAGGGCAGGGACTACGCAGCTACGCACTTCAACACGACTTGAAAGGTATTGTCTTCGCTGGCGATGATCGCACCGATGTTGATGCCGTTATGGAAGCCATTCGGATGCGACGCGAGCATCCTGAGCAGTACGCGACCTGTGCTATTGTGGTACAACATCATGACACATTGCCGATATTGCTGGAACATGCGGATATGGTCGTTCAGGGGGTAGAAGGAATGGCACAACTACTGCGATATATCGTGGAAAAGTTGACTACATCTGTACAGTAGGGCATTCAAACGATAAAATGTAGGTGTGTTATTACACATCCACATTTTATCGTTTGAATGCCCTACCCCACATTTGCTATCACATCATCGTCAAGTGGTGAAATGAGCGTTGCGACTGAAACAGGTGACTTCTTGTTTTCCTGTCTGTCTTCAATGAGAGCGTTGATGTCTTGTATTTGGCGAGTGAGCCATGTGTTGAGATCATTACGCTCAACGGCCTGACGAGCAATTGTTGCCTTCGTGCGCCGTTCTTCCGGGGAAAGCGTCAAAGCCTTATAGAGTGCGTTTGCCGTTTCGCGCACATCGGTCGGCGATGTAGGAATTGATCCCTTTGCTAATTGCTGGAACGCGCCTGCTGTTCGTGAGAGAACCAGCACTCCATTTTGTTTATTGACAACCGGGCCTTCTTTGGCAACCAGATTCATACCATCAATAATGGGGTTGACAAGTAACACGTCGTAGTATTGCATTGCGGCAAGCGCACGAGTGCGATCATTGTCGCAAAAATCGTGAATGGGCGTCCATTTCTCTGTGCCATATTTTTCGTTGATAGATTTGATGGCATCCATCACATCGGCACTGTAGCGGCGATAGGCTGGAAGTGTCTGACGGGATGGAACTAAAAATGCCAGGAATGAGACGCTCCCTTGCAATTCAGGATGCTCTTCCAGCAACATATCATACGCCTGGAAACCGCGTAAGATGTTTTTCGTCGGTTCAATGCGATCCACCCGCATAATTGTATTTGTATTGAGCAGTGGCTTTATCTTCTCCGCTGCTCGCCTCCCTGCAAGACTGGTAGCGACACGCTGCTCCTCAGTCACAGAGATGGAGATGGGATAGGCACGAGCTAACGTACAATGTCCGCGCCAACAAACGATGCCTTCCTCAAAATCGACTTCTGCATCGTCCAAAAGCGTTCGTGCGCCTTCCAGGAAGTTACGCGCATCGCGCTCGGTCTGGAAACCGATAATATCATTCCCAATCAGGCCCGTATAAATGTCATGAGCAATATTACTCGGCAGAAAATGCCAGCAACGCACATCGGGCCAGGGAATATGAATGAACTGCTGCATAATCACGTCTGGATGCTGCTTGCGAATCATCTCTGGTGCCAGATAGAGATGATAGTCTTGAAGCATCACCACAGCCGGGGTATCTTCCCGATCAATTTCGGCGTTCACGGCGTCAGCAATCGCCTGATTCGCCACCGTATACCCATTCTCCCAACCATCCTGCAACTGACGATCTGAGGTAGATTCCTGTGTAGGGTCGTAAAGGTAGTGTTGCAAAAACCAGAGAAGCTCATTGCTAATCTTCTCGTAGTGCTTGCGATACGCGCTTTTCGAGATAGCAACATAGCGCAACTGCATCTTTTGACCGCGTATCGGCGATTGAAGCAGTCCGCCATGCTGCTGCGCCTCCTTCAAAGCAACGCGGTCTCCCTCGGTCATCGCCATTGCGATCCATGTCACCTCCATACGGTTTCCTGCATCAATCAATGCAGTCACCATTCCTCCTGCTCCTCGTCTCGCTTTGAGCGTTTTGTCCTGGCTCAACTGGTATTCGACGGGGCCACGATTAGAGGCAATAATAAGACGCTTGGCGTGAAGTGACTGTGGAGAAAGCGCACTTGTAGTCACGCGCGTAGGCATGTATATATCCTTTCTAACAGGTGTTTTCTGTTCTGTCCTTGCGACCGTGGCTTCCGTGTGACCCAGGTGCAACGTCGCTCCCGCTTGACATTTGCACGGTCTTACAGAGGTAAGGCACGAAAACACACACAACCACGTATGTGTGAGATACGAAGGCACTAAGACAAACAGGCACCATAAATCATGTTACCATATAAGTGAGATGCATTTCCAGTGCTGAATGTCTTGCTGACGCTCTATACAAACAATTTGCTCTCTATGTGATAACACAACGCTATCAGGAACGGCACAAGCCGTGTTTTTCCTATTGGGACGCTGGAAACCATGCATGGTTTCCATCTTCTTACACGTTTGAACACCTCTTTTTCGTCTCAAAAATCACAACGGTACACTTGTTGATAATGCTTTTTGTCGAAGAAATATTTCGGTAGTATCCAAAAGTCCCATACATAGCTAACCATCCTATATCAATCGTTCTTTGTAGAAAGAGCATTTTTTCGAGGTACAAGGCCGCAAGAGGCGTAAGGAACCTATCCTTACGCCTGACACATATAGCCACTAGCTATCACCCATAATTCCCTATTTCTTGCATGAAACGCGAGGACATGCTAAGATTTTTCATCGGGTCACATACAACGATTGGACGACTTATAGAGGAGGTTCCATTGGAAGAGCAGAAGAGGAGGACATGGTTCTGGCGTATTGTGGATTTCATCAATCCACTGCGCGACCCTAGCCTGACAGTAGCCGCTGTACTGACATTTATCGAAGAGGTAGGGCAGCCGGAGGCGTGGTACTGGATTATCGTAGTAGCACTCATCAACTGGCTCGCGGTACGTGGTATTGTCTGGCTCGTCGTCAATTTCACCTTTGCTTCTACCTTCATCTCGCGTCGTCTCTGGTGGGCTTTCAAACATCCGCGTCTCGCATGGCGTCTTCTCGATGCCATTGGTCATGAAGAGATTGTCATTGGTGGTCTTCCATCGTTATCAGAAGGCGTTTTGCTTCCCGATGGAACTGCGCTGATGAGTCCCGCTCTCGCCGCGAGCGGCATTCAGGTGATCGGCGAGATACCTGCTGGCTCCGAACTTCCACTCTTGAGTATGCCCAATGGTCAGTATGCCCCCGACCTCTCATCTCTCATGAATACAGGACTCTTCCCCGGAATGAATGCCTCACAGGTTAACCCTCTGTTTAATGGACAATTTGGTGAGCAACAACAAGTAGGCTTTCCACAAACAGATGGTCTTCAAGGCATTCAGGGTTTTCAAGGGCTTCCGCAGAGCTTTCCACAACGCCCCTCCGAAGAAGAGGAGCGTCTACGTCAGCAAGTTGCCGCCTATCAGCGTCTCATCGAGGACTGGATTCAGTTCACCGAAGAGAAGTGGCGCACGGTCAGCGATAGCCAGCTTGGATGGAAGCCGTTACGAGGACGCTGGAGCAACTGGGATGATATATTCCAGGATGCCTACGCCGCCAAAACGTCAGACCCGATGGCAAAGGCGGCACAGGTCGCTGGCGAAGCTACCGCACGTCGCTTCGATACCTCGAAAGAGAAAGGCTCTGCCGCATCCGCTGTTGCCTGTTTCATGCGTGATATGATGACGTTGCGACGTGGCATCGATATAATTCGTGTTGTAGATGCCGAGCAAGAGACCCCGGACGGTCAGCCTATTGTACAACCCACATCCAGACGCTCCGGTTCCAATGGAGCCAGTGGTTTGTCAGGAAATCGCTCAGGATTCGGCCCTGGTCTCACGCCTCGCGGCTCAATTATTCGCAAGCCAACACAAATTTTTGTCGATGCCGACACTGAAAAATAGGATACATCATGTTCACATA
>DAIQNC010000022.1:0-14825 GCA_036788655.1 Ktedonobacteraceae bacterium | reverse complement strand
GTATAACCTGATGGAAGAGTTGAAAAAGCTGAACAAGGTTATACAGCGTTTCGTACCTGATGGACCTCACGAGATATTGATCGTTATTGATGCAACAACGGGTCAGAATGCCTTATTGCAGGCACGTCAATTCGCCGCAGATATCGGCTTGACAGGTGTAGTTGTTACGAAATTGGATGGAACCTCGAAGGGTGGCTTCGCGTTTGCCGTCGCTGACGATCTGGGCGTTCCTATAAAATTCATCGGAACTGGCGAAAAGGTACAGGATTTAACGCCATTCGATCCACAGGGATTTGTGGCGGCACTCTTTGCATAAGATAGAATACACAGAAGGAGATTGTATGGTCAAAGAAGCCATTCCCTCTACCGAGCAAGCATCGGTGAAAGAGGATGCCAGAAGGAAGCTGCCAGGGAATTTAGCGGTCAAATGCCCCAAATGCAAAGAGCTTTTGGTCGGGAAAGATTTAGATAAAAATCTCAAGGTGTGTCCGCGTTGTGGGCATCACTTCAAGCTCACGGCCTACGAGCGAATTGACCTGCTCGTAGACCCCGATAGCTTCGTTGAGCTTGATGCAAATATCATATCCGTTGACCCGTTGACATTCGTGAGTCGCTCCGAGACCTATGCAAAAAAACTGGAGGATGAGCGAGCAAAAGCGAGTATCAACGAAGCTGTAGTGATTGGTCATGCTACTATCGAAGGAAAACCACTCGCACTCGCCATCATGGACTTCCGCTTCATCGGTGGAAGTATGGGGTCAGTTGTCGGTGAAAAAATCACTCGCGCCATCGAACTTGGCCTCGAAAAGCACATTCCTGTTCTCATCGTCTCCGCCTCCGGTGGAGCGCGAATGCAAGAGGGGCTTTTCTCATTGATGCAAATGGCAAAAACCTCGGCAGCATTGGCGAAACTTGGCGATGCCAAAATTCCTTATTTCAGTCTCATCACCGACCCGACAACGGGTGGTGTGACCGCGAGCTTTGCCATGCTTGGCGACATCAACCTTGTCGAGCCGGGGGCATTCGTCAGCTTTACGGGGCCTCGTGTCATCGAACAGTTTATGCACATCAAATTTCCCGAAGGAACTGTCAACGCGGAATTTGTACTGAAACACGGCATGGTTGACGCCGTTGTGCATCGAAAAGAGTTGCGCCAAACGCTAGCCCAACTACTACGCCTGTACCAACCGACAAATGCATAACAATGCTATCTGTAGACCGACAATTCATTGTCGGGGTATGCTATTTGTAGGCCGACAATGAATTGTCGGCGTGTGCCATTAACAGACATACCACGCATTGTCACACCACCGATATTGTCATGTAGCAAGACAGAGGGGAACTAATGCCTTACGACCTGGAATTTGAGAAGCCACTGGCGGATTTAGAGAAGCGCATAGGCAATTTGCAAAAGCGCGGAGACCGTCTCAAGCCAGATGAGCGAACGCAGTTACAAGCGATGGAGCGTGAGCTGCATCAACGCACCGAAGAAACTTATAAAAACCTGACTTCCTGGCAGACCGTGCTTGTCGCTCGCCACAAAGACCGTCCCTACGCGCTCGACTATTTGAAACTGATGTGCGATGACTTTTTCGAGATGCATGGAGACCGTTCCTTTGGAGACGACCACGCCATTGTTGCTGGCCCTGCGACACTCGGCGACCAGACGGTCATGTTTGTATGCCATCAAAAGGGGCGTGGCCCTAAAGAGATGCAGTATCGCAACCTTGGTATGCCCCATCCCGAAGGATACCGCAAAGCATATCGTATCATGGAGCAAGCGGAAAAATTCAGGATGCCTCTTATCAGCCTCATTGATACATCAGGTGCATTCCCAGGTCTTGAAGACGAAGAGCGTGGACAGGCCGAATCTATCGCCGCCAACCTCTATCTGATGTCACACCTGAGAGTTCCTATCGTGGGAGCGGTCATCGGCGAAGGTGGCAGTGGTGGTGCGCTCGCTATAGGAATCGTAGATCGCTTACTCATGCTTGAACACAGTATCTATACCGTAGCATCGCCGGAGACTGCTGCTATCATCATGTGGCGTGACGCCTCCTTCGCGCCGCAAGCTGCCGAGGCCATGCGAATCAGCGCACGTGAACTCAAATCGCTCGACCTCATTGACGACCTGATACCGGAACCAGTAGGTGGAGCGCACCGAGACCCGAAACTTGCCGCAGACAATCTCAAGGCCGCACTCATCCAGCACCTAGCCGAACTCAAAAACGTGCCACAAAACGACTTATTAGAGCAACGCTACCAGAAATTCCGGCGTATTGGCAAATTCGGCATCGCGGAGCCAGTGGAGGCAGGAACTACGCAAAACTCATCGTCCTGAACGCTTGACTTTCCGCAGGTGATACGATATTATAGCGGAACAAGCCGGTGTGGCGGAACGGTATACGCGCTTGTCTCAAAAACAAGTCCCGCAAGGGTTGAGGGTTCGAATCTCTCCACCGGCATCTATATCTAAATACGAAACGTCTCAAGCAAGGTGAGAAGCCGCTTGAGACGTTTCGTATTTCCAACACAAAGGCGAACTTACGCTAAATCTTACGACAACATGAAAAGCTTTTCAGAGCAACAGGAATATTGTAGGGCAACCAAAGAAAGATTTTGAGCATGTAGAGAGCCAGAAGGGATGCAAAAAAACAAGAATTGCACACCCTGTCCCTCGAAATGAGCAGCTAACTATCTACTTCCCAAAGAATCGTTGTGTGAAAGTCGCAATAAAACTTACCTCAATGAGCAACCCGATCACCGCCTCAAACGCCGCCATCACCACTAATGGATAGTGCAGAGTCACAACCTGCCCGTCTAAATTCGGAAGAAACCCACGTCCATGAAACGAGGTCAAGCTATACACCAGTGCATCAGGCCAAATTGGAAGATGTCCCAAAAGAGCATACGCCAGAGCAAAGCCGAACACGACAAAGAGATACCAACCGACCGTCCTTTCAGGCTTATATCCATAACCAGCTAGCACATCCAGAAAGAGCGAGAAACTATAGGAGCCAAATCATTGTTAATAAAGCCAGCAGCTACGTGAACTGAAAAGAGGAAGGGCGTCTCTTGCAACGACTGAAAAATCTTAAAAACGGTCGTTAAATGAGAAATTACAATCAAGCATCCACACCATCGTTTCATAGGTTATGACGAGGTGACATGAGTTGTAGGCCAAGACATGGTATAATGCTCACACGTATTCTATAGAAAGGGAAATAGTATGGCGAAAACAAACTCCAATAAAGCTAATCCAGCCCTCGAACGTTTAGAAATTTTCCTGGGTGATTGGGAGATGGAATTATCAAACTCAGCCTTCCTTCCTCACCCATCGAACACACTACAAGGACAAATCTCTTTTGAGTGGGTAGAAGATGGTGCTTTTCTTCGTATGTGTATGGGTGATGATGCTATCTGGCTCATCAGCCGAGACGACTCAAATCCTGATTACGAAGTGTTTTACTATGACTCTCGAAACGTTTCGAGAGTGTATAAGATGAGTTTTTCTGAGGGGACGTGGAAGATGTGGAGAATCTCTCCAAACTTCTCGCAGCGTTATGAAGGTAAGATGGACAAGGATGGGAATATTATTAGCGGCAAGTGGGAGAAATCAACTGATGGTAGGGAATGGGAACATGATTTTAATGTCACTTATACAAGGAGGAAATAGTACCATCAACCGCCCAAAGGTCAAAGGGCACGGCATTGCCCTGTTACACGAGTATTCTCCGTACTTTCATTCTCTCTTGAACACTACTTTCCTTTTTGCAAAACAGTCATAATACCTAACTACCGCATGTAGCAACAGATGTAGCAACGCCAGCGACTCTCTATGAGAAATGGTGATACGAGATAGACAAGACGCACGATTTCAAGCACAGAATAGACTCAAATGAACAATGATGAACGTCCCAAAGCGTATCCCGTATGCGCTCCCATTTCACTCTAACGGAGTACACAAACCACCCTTCCGGCAATGTAGGACACGTTGTGACTGTATAACTCATTCGCAAAGTAGAAGTTACATCTTTTCGCAGGGTGTATACTAGACAGTATCTAAAAGCGTTTCTCTCGTAGAAGGAAAACAGCTCATAAAGTTTTATATTCCAAAAAGGACGGAACCTTTAATGGAAGGCACCCCTTCAGAAATGCTGCGAGTATTACTACAGGATGAAAAGGACTTGCAGGACGGTGATCGACTCTTTCGTCTGGTCTGGGAATCTACATCTGATGCAATGGCCCTCTCGGCACCCGATGGCACTGTTCTGGCTGCCAACCCTGCTTATTATCAACTATACGGCTTCAAACCAGAAGAAGTCATTGGGAAAAACTTTTTCATCATCTTTCCAAAGGAACATCAGACATGGGCACAAATCCTGTATGAGGAGATGTTTACCAGTCCCGTCATCAGCCCACCAATTGAGACTCCTATTATCCGAGCTGACGGAACCGAACGCTTCGTTGAGTCCAGTTATACCTTTCTGACATCTCATGGGCAAAGAATAGCAATGCTCTCTATCATCCGAGATACCACCTTACTAAAAAAGAGAGAAGAGACACTCTGGGTGACTGAGGAAAAGCTTCGCTTAGCTCTGAAAGCAAGTAACGTGGGCATCTGGGACTGGGATGTGGTGTCCAACACCATACACTGGTCGGCGAACCTGGAAAGGATTCTCGGCCTTGCTCCTGAAAGCCCCAACATGAATTATGAAGAGTTCCTGAAACTGGTTCATCCTCAAGACCGCACGCTGGTTGACCAGCAGATCAAGCGTGCTCTTAAAGAGGGAGATGACTATAGCCTTGAATGTCGTGTGATCCTTCCCGGTAACATCATACGTTGGACAAAAACCCTGGGCCAGAGTATTGCCAACGAAGCAGGTCAGACGATACGCTTAGTAGGCGTGGTTATTGATATCACGCCGGAGAAGCAGAACAATTCGTTGCCATGAAATCGCCATTATCCGGGGACAATGATGGCCGAATCCATCCTTAGAGAAGCGGTGTTATAGCATCAACGAGCCATGTCTATCACTCCGGGTTTACCTTAACGTACACCGATTCTTACGCCAACTGTCACGGATTTTAACGCACAGGAGAGAAAGAAGGGAAACATAAGTCAGGGAAATTGAGCGGAAAACGAACGGAAAAGAATGCTGAGGAACAAACGGTGTCCACTCTCTCCACCGGCACTAAAAAGATTTATAGAAACGTCTCAAACAAAGGTAGAAACTGTTTGAGACGTTTTTACTTTTGGATATGCATAGTCGTTATGCATTTGAGGAAATTTTACAACTTCTGTCTTTTCAACATCTATTCATAAAATCGCTATGCCGAGAACGAAAATACCGAGTAACGTGATTAGAGATGTGTTAATCGAGGCTGGCTATACATGCGCCATGCCTACGTGCAGAAACATTTTAGCAATTGATTTGCACCATATCGAAATCTCATTTCATATCAGCTTACCTTTAACTATGGTCGGTATTCAGTCAACTATGACAGATATGCCAGGATAATAAGCCAGCATATCCAAATAGATGGCGATTGTAGAGTTTTACAATTTGCTGATTTTCCCAAATTCGGGCTTCCTCTAAATATTCATTATTCTATTTTTTCGGGTGAATATACATAAAAATACAAAATAGATAGAAATTTCCCTCGGTTCTATGTTATACTATATAGACCTGCGAATAATCGGCTAACTAACTGGGATGATGGAAGCTATGTATTGTATGTGTCAAGGGATGCGTTAGAAAGGGGTTTGCTTCGTGTATCAGGACAGACATCGATCTGTAATATTTAGGCACACCAGTGAAAGGACAGGATTAGTGTTACACCTTACCCGCAATCGGATGCGACAAGTAGCTGTTTTCGCAGGCGTTATCGCGCTCACTCTTCTCACAGTTCTGGGTTTTCTTCCAGCTCAAGCAACGGCAGCAAGTAACAGCGGCGACGGAATTGGTTCTCCCCAATTTGCAAAAGAGTCGCTGAATACTTCGGTTCAACATTCAGCAACAACCATTCCCAACTGGAGTTCATCGTTCACGTATAACGGAACAACGTATCCATATACGATGGTAGGAACGAACCCGGCTTCAGGGTCAGCGAGTTCCACGATTCCCACCGAGATTATTCCGTTGAGCTTTACCTTCTCGAATGGAGTGACGCTCGATGGAACCACGAAGGTGCAATCCACCATCGCCTCACCTATTTTCCAATCAGCAGCTTTCAAGAGCGGCACGACTCAATATGGAGATGCTATTCAGCGTGCTGAGTTCTGGAACTACGTCTCGACGACTAGCTCGAACTATCATGTCCTCTTTGGGCAACCAACAGTTCTGGCAACCGAGTCAATTGCGGTTCCTTCCAACCAGGGGACAGAGCTAACGGGAAGTAGTTCTCACAGACAAATTGGCTTGATAGACTACTCGTGGTTTTCGTCTCATTTGAAAAATCTTCTAGGCTCGCTACACATCTCGTCGCAAGTCATGCCAATCTTCCTCACGTACAACACGTTTCTCTATCAGGGTAGCACCAGCAATTGCTGCATCATCGGCTATCATGGTGCGACTAGCTCGACAAACGGTAACGGAGTACAGCAGGTCAACACTTATATCTTCGCAGCCTACAATGATCCCGGCATCTTCGGTGTGCCTATTGAGGATATCAATGGCTTGAGCCATGAGGAATCAGAATGGTTGAACGACCCATTCACGAACAATGTTGTTCCCGCATGGACTGTACCGTCTGAACCACAATACGGATGTTCAAACGCTCTGGAGACAGGTGATCCGCTCGTTGGCGTTGCCTTTACCGTCAATGGCTATCATCCCCAGGACGAGGCTTTCCTCTCGTGGTTTGCGCGGCAAACGCCATCAACCTCTATCGACCAGTTGTATACGTATCTTGGCACATTCACCTCTTATTCCCCATCTTGTTAAGACTTCAAGATATACAATGAGAGGCCATCTTCCACATAGCTAGTAGACAATGCAGTCAGCTTCTCCTCTTCTCTTAGAGAGAAGAGGAGAATTTTTTTCCGTCATCTCGTCTCACCTTGCCTTCTCAATCATATATCGCGCTCTCGCTGTTTAACTATCCATGTATACGTATCCTGTTAGAGCGATGTCGGGGTATAAGACGGGTAAATCAAGATGCAGTGGAATATACACCAAGCTTCGCCATTCGCAGCCCACAGCATCTTCCCATCACGTTTCGACACCATCATGTAGTGTAGTGATAAATCACGCCACTACATGAACAAGCGTTCACGCACTTTTGTTGTCTTTGCCCCTTTTCGCCTCAGAGCGGAGATAACGGCGGAACAACAGTATGGGGATAATCAACAATGCTGCGATGAGGATGTATGCACCGATAGTGGCTAGTGTGGTCAGCGTCGATGCCTGTTGTGGTGTCGTGCCAACGAGCGGTGGGTTCAGACCCGTGATGATAAAGGTTGGACTACCACCAACGGGAATTGTCGTGACAGTCTGTCTCCCTGGTATATCCAGCATCGCCACACTACCGTTCATGAGTGCGACAAAGCCCAGTTGCCCATCGCTGGTGATAGCGATAGAGGCAGGTGAGACGCCGTGCAGGTTAATCACACGGTTCGGCTCCTTCGGAACGGTTGAACCGCTACTAACCGGAGCCAGAACCACAATCTGATTATTCACTCTATCAGGAACGTAGACCTCACCTGTAGTGGCGTCATAATCCATAGGGCCATATGAGCCACCCGTTACAAGCGTTGTCTGCTGATGATCATTGAGGTCGATAGCCACAACGTGACCATCACGTGTGGTTGTGTAGACAGTTGCTCCTGGTGGAATACTGATGAAACCAGGGCCACCAGCTATGTCAATACTTCCGATTTTTTGCTGTTTACTTATATCGAATATGTTGAGCGCAGTATTGTCCGAGACCCAGAGTTGGCTTCCACTGGCTCCGTTCAGTGCCGCACCCACCTGTGCTACTGCCAGACCATAGACCGCACCATTGACCTGATATGTATGCTTGACATTGCAATTTGTCGGATCAATCGCTGTAACACTCGCTGTACCATTCCCTGCCGCAAACAGCGTTGGCGCGTTCAATGTGGTATCGAGTGCAAGCAGCGTTGGTTGACCCGGAACATTCGCAGTGCAGAACGTTTGCCCTGTACTGGCAACAATAATTGCGACACGGTTTTGTTGTGGTTCGGCAGCATACAGAAAGCGAGCATCAGGACTAAGTAGCACCATATGTACCGACGTTGAGACATGGAGCGTATTTGCTACCTTTTGCAGTGGAATACTCACGATGCTGATACCTGCACTGCTTCCAGCAACATAGGCACGTTCTGGTGCGCCTCCATCGGCATATACAGGAGCCGTGAACAGATAGAGCGTACCGATGAAGGCGCAGCAAAGCAGTACCACACCGACAACAACGAACCACGTTCCTCGCCTGAAAAGCTGATACGTCATCTCGTCTTTTCCTCTCTATACCTTCGGAGTTAAGGAAGTCCAACTACCCTGATCGAGATGATACACCTGCACAGGATACGACAACGAGAGGTAAAGATTCGATGGATTCGTCGTATCAACAGCGAGATTGGCTAGTGTTCCTTTGATAGGTGGGAGTTGTGTCCAAGTTTTACCGCCATCAGTGCTACGATAAACAGCCGTTCCAGTTTTCCCATAGAGCGTCTGAGGTTGTGAAGGGGCAACTGTCAAAAAACCATAGGTAGCCTGTGGGTTGACGGAACTGAACGTCTTACCCTCATCATTCGAGACGTAGATACCGTTATCGCCCCCGGCATAGATAGGGCTATGAGGTCCGGCACTTGTCACAGAGTAAATACCCCCCTGGATACTCGACAGAATTTGCCAGTGCTTGCCACTATCGGTACTTCGCGCCACACCATCGCTACCGTATACAAGGAGTTGCCCCGGCTCATTCGGCACAGCGAACATTCCCAAGATGATACCAAAAGGTAGCGTTCCAGTATTCGAGAAATGCAGCCCATTGTCATTACTGGCTTTGAGGCCATTCGATCCCTGGGAAAGGATGTAAATATACACCTCATTGGGACTATCATTACCTGCCGCCGCAAAGTAAATACCGGTAGGGCTGGCCGTGAAGTTGCTTGTTTTTGCCATTAAGCTCCACGTGTGTCCCTGGTCAGCACTGGTATAGAGGCCAAGTATACCAGAATGAGGCGCAGTTACAGAGGGTTGTGTCAGAACATAAATGCGTTGTGGGTTGGAAGGGCTGACGGAAAGAGAATAATCCATAACGCCCTGCATCAATTGATTAGCCCCACCCGACGTTTGTTGCCACGTTGTTCCACCGTCCGAGGAGCGGAACGTGCCATAATGCGTAGCCAGCAGTAACACATTATTGGGAAGTGAGATGAGTGAGTGAACATGGTTTTCAGCAATACCAAAGCCATTCACTGCTACGGGTGTCGGAGTCGATGTAGCAGTGGCTCCTCCACCACTACAGGCAGAAAAAAGTAACACACTGATGGAGATACCGATAAGGGTCAGTAACCACCGACTATACTGTCTCATACGATTGTATTGTTTCATCGAAATCACCGTTTTCAAGTAAATTGTCTCAAGTATAGGCCCATGAAGAAAATAAGGCAAGTAGGAAAAAGCCCTATCTTTTCTACGGTATCCTCACAACATTTTTACAGCAAAGAGACGGAAAGCAGGTTTTCATTGCTTTCCGTCTCCTCAACAAAGAATACTGGTCCTCTCCTATACGTTCGGAAAAAGCCTCTTTGCTCTCATACATTCGTAGGCAAGTGCGGCAGACCAGTTAGCTCTTTGTAGTATTTTGCTGAGGCAAAGCTACGAAAAATGTTGCGCCTTCGCCCGAAACACCGCTACTTTCGACCCATACAGCTCCATTCATCGCCTCGGCAAGTTCACGACAGAGATACAGGCCGAGACCAGCACCACGTTGTGTACTATTCATGGCATTTGCAAGCCGCATAAACTTGATAAACAAGTTCTTCTGATCCTCTAACTTGATGCCCTCACCCTTATCCTGCACACCAATCACAATCGCATACCCATCAGTTGTGAGCCTATCTCGTTGATGTGCTGGCACACGTTCTCTAAGGTCTTGCCATGACGAGACGTGAGCATGAACACTAATCGGAGTTCCAGACGATGTATATTTGAGGGCGTTTCCTAAGAGATTGAGCAATATTTGACGAAAACGTAATTCATCCGCCTGAATATACAGGTCATCAGAAACCAGAATTTGCACGTTCCGTGTCTCACGTACAATAGTAGGTTCAAGTATTTCGGTAATAAGTTGTACCGCATGTCGTACTTGCACAGGCTCTATTTTGAGTAACATACGATCCTGATCGAGGCGGCTAGCATCCATAATGTTGTTCAGCATCAAGACCAATTCATCACTTGCGCGACGTGCAAGGGAGATAAAGCGATGCCTTTTCTGCTTGCTTAACGTCTCTTCATAATCTCCAAGCAACTCAAGATAGCCCTGAATCGAGGTAAGGGGTGTACGAAGCTCATGAGAAGCCGTCATCAAAAAATGATTTTTCAGTCGTTCGGATTCCTGCGCCTGCCTCATAGCATCGCGGAGTTCTCTGTTCATACGCGCATTCACCAGCGCGATACCAGCCTGAACCGCAATCTCTTTCAGCACATCCATATGATGTTGAGTATATGCATATTGAACAGGCACAAAGAGCAACGATTGAGAAGGTTGTGAGCCTCCTATAATATCTTCATCAGCCTCTTCGTTAACCGCCCCAGTATATGAGTTATATTCATCGCTTGTCGAAAAGAGCAGCCCAGGCGTTTCGCGTCGCAGAATGCCATCAATCCAGGGGGGAACGGCACTATATTGAAATGATGGATACTCAACACCCTCATCTACCAGATACTCCATCCATATAGCAAACGGATTTTCGTAATAACGCGAAACAAAGAAGGCATCGGCAGGCATGACCGATTTCACCTGTGTATAGATAGCCTGATACACAGTTTCGGGTTCTCGAAGCGCATCAGGTGAGGAGAGTGCGCGTCCAATTTCAATCAAAGCCGCTCGCTCCTCGTTACTTCGACGAGTCGCCTCAAGCAGACGCGCCTCCTCTATAACAACCTCGACTTGATGTACCAGAGGCTCCAGCACATGTATATCATCGAGTGTAGAGAGAAACTGTTCATCGGTTATAGCAAGAACAAATAAACCGAACAATCCCACATCAGCCCTTCTCAAAGGCACAATCGCTAATGGCTTGCGCTCCCACACTATCGTTTTCTGAGATTGCTCTTCGCTTTCACCGTTGCTGGATTTATCGAGTGTAAAGTGTGTTGAAAAAATATCTTGCTGCCAGAAAGTAGAGGTAGACGGTATGAGATAAAAATTGCCGAGATGAAACGTTTCGTCGGTGAGACGTGCAATCGTCGTATCGCGCACAATCCTCTGCCGTAGATACTCAGCTTCAATAGACGATACCTCATACACTGTACGAAGGCGAAACGCCGCAGCACTATTTGCCAGATATAACACCCCTTGAGAAGCATGAAGCGTTTCACACACCTTCTCAGTCACCTGTTCTAGCAGCGTATCAATATCGAGATGAAGGCGCAATAATGAACCTAGCTCACAGATTGATGTAAGGATTTCTCGCTGATACGTCAACTCTTGCTCATGTTTCTGGGCAGTGGAACGAGATGGACGTGAGCGTGAATGTTTCTTTTGCTCAGGAATGGCTTCGTTCAGTGCTATGCTTCGTCGTTTCACCAGTGCTACCCTCTATTCAACAGTATTGGCAACAAGTATAACATATTGCTTTGCTTTTGTGTGTACTCGCTTTCTTGCTTCTATTGATACACAATCAACAGCAACGATAACATGATGTGCTTTGCGTCACGACAGGAAAGATGTCTATAATGTACGAACAGGGTCATTCGACCACAGCTTACACTCGCACCTATTTTTACGGGAGTTAGTTACATGCCTATCACAGCGAATCGGGTTGCTACTTTTGGCACAACTATTTTTACCGAAATTAACAACCTTGCTCAACAGTATAACGCGCTTAATCTTGGTCAGGGCAAACCAGACTTTGATACACCTCCAGATATCGTGGAACAATTAGTACGCGCTCTACGTACAGGAACATATAATCAATATGCTCCTGGGCCAGGCAGTATGAATTTACGTTCTGCGGTTGCACATCATGCAGAACGTTTTTATGGTATGTCTATCAATCCCACGAATGAGGTCATCATCACAGCAGGTGCAACGGAAGGTATTTTTGCCGCGATTCTTGGATTAGTCGATGCAGGTGATGAAGTAATTATTATCGAGCCATTCTACGACTCATACTTGCCAGGGGTTATTATGGCAAATGCAACCCCTGTGTTTGTGCCACTTCATGCACCGGATTGGACGTTTGATGAAAAGGAATTACGAGCCGCCTTTACGCACAAAACACGCGCTCTTATCCTCAACACACCGCATAATCCGACCGGACGTGTCTTCACACGCGAGGAGTTAACGCTGATTGCGAATCTCTGTCTTGAGCATGATGTAACGGTCATTGCGGACGAAGTATACGAGCATCTTCTCTTCGATAATGCACAGCATATCCCTATCGCTACACTTCCTGGCATGTTCGACCATTGCGTGACCGTGAGCAGTGCTGGTAAACTCTTTAGCGCAACCGGATGGAAAGTGGGTTGGGTCTATGGAAATGCAAAGCTCATTGAAGGCGTAGACCGCGCCCACCAGTTCATCACGTTCGCCGTACACCATCCCACACAGGAAGCAATCGCTTACGCTCTCAATCAATCCGACAGCTACTACACCGATTTTCGCGCCATGTATCAACGAAAACGCGATATCCTACAACAGGCACTTCACAGAAGTGGATTGAGCAGCATTACACCCCAGGGAACTTATTTTGTAATGGCTAACTACACACAGGTTTTTGATGGAACACCGCTTGAGTTCACGCGCCATCTGATACAGCATATCGGTGTTGCCTGTATTCCACCAGAGTCTTTCTATAGCCAGCAACATGCTTCGCTTGCAAATGGCTACGTGCGCTTCGCATTTTGTAAAAGCGATGAGATGCTACAGCAGGTCGATGAGCGATTAGCCAGAATCGCACAATAAAACGGTGAGAGAGATACTTCACCGTTCTCTCTCACTCACTTTCTTGCAAACGACATACGAAAGATTCTTTACGAGGCTACCATCGTTTCGCAGCATCATCTGAAGACGGACGTTGCGGAGCAGAGGGAGGCTGAAACTGCCGAGGTTGAGAAGGTTGACCATAAGGATACGATTGTTGCCCTTGTTGTCCTTGCCAAGCCTGCTGTCCCTGTCCCTGCTGTCCTTGCTGTCCCTGCTGTCCCTGCCATCCTTGTTGCCCTTGATAGTTTTGAGAAAATGGAGATTGTTCTCTCTGTATTTGAGAAAACGGAACGTTCTGCTCATTCCACTGTGAGGGAAACTGCTGTTGCTGAGGTGAGAAGGGTTGCTGTTGCATCACCTGTTGACGAGCCTGTTCTGATAGAGCGGCATCTTCGGCACGTGCTTTATTATCATTGCGCACATGACGCCAGATGTAAAGTGCGATAAGTAGCACAACAGCAACGAGAATAACCGCATCAAGGCTGTGGAAAATCGGGCCAAGTGTATTCAGGTGATTTCCCAGTACAAGACCTACATAGGCAAGCAAGAGCGACCAGGGGAACGAGCCAAGAAACGAGTAGATGCAAAATTTGACAAACGGCATCTTTGCGATACCAGCCGGAAGCGAGATATAGGTACGCACGACAGGCAAAAGTCGGGAGAAAAAGGCAGTTGCGCTTCCCCAGCGTTGAAAGAACGCATCAGCTTTATCAGCGTCGTGCTGTGAGATAAGGACATAGCGACCATATTTCAACATAAGAGGACGACCACCGCTATAGCCAATACCATACGCTACAATTGAGCCAATGAGACATCCAATCGAACCAGCGAGTGCGACAAGTAGCAATGCAGCAAAGGTATTTGTACCATGTAATATCTTGCCATTCGCAATCATAATACCCGCAAGCGGCATCACAATTTCACTTGGAAGAGGAATACAGCAGCTTTCTATAGCCATAGCAACGATTATACCGAGCAATCCAGTTGTCACATACAGATTTGTGATAAGAGTTGTTAGAGTATCAGTGAGATGCGTTAACAATGAGTCAGCCTCCTTAGATGAGTAGACATAGCTTTTGCGTATACTAGCATATTCTACGAAAAGAGGCTATCCTTTGTTTCTTAAAGAGACTATCGGGCCATGCAAAACCGTTGAGGAAAGCCGGGGCGACCACAAGGGTACGTCCTGGCTCTAAGTATCTACTCCTCTTCCTGCCATGCTTCCTGACGTGAAGAACGCCGTACAGTCGGGGGATCGATTTGTTGCGACAACCTCTGACGAAGCTCGTCATCCTCATACATATAGGGTGCGCGACGTAACAGAGGTCTGTTTACAGGCATATCCTCTTCCGAGGTTTGCGATGAATCAAGTTGCAAGTCTTTCGTTCGCGCACGTCGAATGATTTGTTCCGTTTGCGGTGCGCGACGCGAAGGCGTTATACGAGGTGACAACTGATTATCAATATAGTCAGTCTCCGGCTCTCGCTGCCGTATGGGAGCTTGAAACGTTGCATCTTCATTTTCTTCATCAGAAGAGCGATAAAACTGGCGTTTCTGCATCTTAGAGGTCGTATCTGACTCCCCAGCCGTGCGATTGCGAGGAGGATTTGATGCTGGACGTAACACCTCGGAACTCCGATTTC
>DAIQNC010000021.1:13040-14831 GCA_036788655.1 Ktedonobacteraceae bacterium | reverse complement strand
CTGTTCTTGCTGGGTATCTGTGTGTTAGGCTTTGTCGAAGGCATCATTCTGGTTGCTACACCTGCACTGGTACGCGACTTCTCGCCACGTTTCGGTCGTGCGCTCGCTATGGGCTTCTGGACCGTCGGTCCCGTCGGCGGCAGCGTACTGGCAACCACAGTAGCCAGCCGCACACTTCCGGTATATGGCTCCTGGCAGTCGCAGTACGTTATTGCCGGCATTGTGGGCATTGTTATCTCCATCGTCTGCTTTCTCTTCCTGCGTGAACTTTCACCTGGATTACGTGACCAGGTGATGAATACCGTGCAAGAAAAAGCTGCTGTCGAGAGCCGTGCAAGCACCATCGATGTCGAAAAGGCGATAGAGCATCCGTGGAGGCAAATGATTAATCGCCGCCTGATCATCAGTTCATTAGGCATCAGTCTCTACCTGCTCATCTACTTTGCGGCTGTAGGATTCTTCCCACTCTACTTGACCAGCATCTTCAAATATACGCCTGCTCAGGCGAATGGATTGGTCAGCGTCTTCTGGCTTGTCAACGTCTTTGCCGCGATTATTATTGGCTTCATTTCTGACAAGACACTGGTACGCAAACCGTACATGCTGGGTGGATGTATCACAACCATTATCGTCACCTACATCTTCATCACCAGAATCGGTGTGCCAACTGGTAGTGGACTGATGATTGTCTTCCTCAGCCTGTTCGGTATCACGATGGCAGTTGGCTATGTTACCTGGATGGCGGCCTACACGGAAACCATCGAGGACATCAACCCTGCGCTCGTTGCAACTGGCATGGCAGTCGAGGGCTTTATCCTGCGTATGATTGTCGTCATCTCCACGCTGGCCTTCTCGTTTGTAGTAACCAACGCAGGGAACGGCGCACAGTGGGCGACATGGTGGTGGGTCTGCATTGGTGGTCTGGTCGTTTTCTTCCCAACCATCTTCGTCGTCTCTGGCTACTGGAGTACGAGTCGAACACGTGCAGCGGCTGCCCAACAGCATGAAGTGAGCCTTGAATCGGCCTAGTTGTTCAAGCATTTTTCGTCAATATTGACGAGGTTGCCATGTAGGGACAGATTCATCACGTCCACCGTTCCTGTGTCGATGGGTCAACCGGACGTGATGAATCCGTCCCTACACGTTTTGCAGATTATTCTGAACTTTGCCCAGGTTAGCAAATGCGTGGGAGAGGGTCTCCAACGAGCATATCTAATACACGCAATCCGCCAATATCGGTTCGCAAGAAGACCATGCCCGGCGGATCGGCCTGGACAGTGCCGATAATGGCGGCATCACGTCCCAGAGGGTGCGAACGGAGAGCCGCTAACGCTGCATCTGCCTTGTCAGGAGCGACGATTGCCAGCAATTTGCCTTCGTTGGCAATCGTGAGAGGGTCGAGACCAAGAATTTCACAGGCTCCACGCACTTCGGGATGCACAGGAATGGCATTTTCTTCGAGTGCAATGGATACTTCTGACCCTAACGCCATCTCGTTCAGGGCTGTCGCAACGCCACCACGTGTCGGGTCTTTCAGACAGTGAACCCCATTCCCTGCCGCTTGAAGAAGTGCTGCTACGAGCGAATGCAGAGGTGCGGTATCGCTCTGCACATCGGTTTCAATATCGAGTGCTTCACGTGCCATCATGATTGCGATGCCGTGATCTCCAACAGGGCCGCTTAACAATACTTTATCTCCCGGCTGCAATTGTAGCTGTCCAGGTAGCCAAGTAGCTCGCACAAGACCAACACCTGCTGTGTTGATGAAGACACCATCGCCCTTGCCGCGTT
>DAIQNC010000021.1:0-13030 GCA_036788655.1 Ktedonobacteraceae bacterium | reverse complement strand
AGCAGCGAGCACAGGAGCGGCGCGGCGGAGCACACCCCGCTGGTCGTGATGTAGCAGCCGTCTCCCTTGCCGCGTTGCACCACCTTCGTACCACCCGTAACGATAGCTACTCCTGCCTCTTTCGCCGCCGTTGCCATCGACGCAACAATACGCCGCAGGTCACTGATGGGAAAGCCTTCTTCCAGAATGAAGCCGACTGAGAGATAGAGTGGCTCAGCTCCCACCATTGAGAGGTCATTGATAGTGCCATGAACGGCAAGTTTTCCGATATCTCCGCCAGGGAAAAAGAGTGGATTGACCACATAGGTATCTGTCGTAAATGCTAATTGTTGGCCTGTACCGTTGACGCTGAATGTCGCTGCGTCATCCATTGCATCGAGCAGTGGATTAGAGAATGCAGGAGCAAAGACACCTTCAATGAGATTATGCGTGGATTTGCCGCCGCTACCATGACTGAGCGTAATCTTTTCGTCGCGCAAGTAGAACTTATGGCGACGAGCCTGTCGTGTACGCTCGATCTTGTTCAACACATCGTCTACTTGCCCCTTTTGCTCGTTGCGCCCATTCCCATTCATCTTCGTGTCCATACTTATCTCCCCGGTTCGCTAGCCATTGGCAGGACATTCAGGTGGCTCCGCTCTGAGGCCATCGAGAAGCGACCATAGCTAAAGTAAGCGGCACAGGCTCCTTCCGGTGAAACCATGCACGTTCCGATAGGCGTTTCGGGTGTACAGGCCGTGCCGAAAACCTTACATTCCCACGGCTTGATGACGCCTTTGAGTACCTCGCCACACTGACACGCTTTCGGATCGGCGACGCGCAATCCAGGCACTTCATAGCGTAATTCAGCATCCCAATCGGCGTATTCCGGGCGTAGCTTCAACGCACTATGCGTGATGAAGCCGAGTCCACGCCACTCGAAGAAAGGCCGTAACTCCATTGTCTGAGCCATTGCTTGAAGAGCTTTTACATTGCCTTCTGGACGCACCACACGCGCATATTGATTCTCTACCTCTGTACGCCCTTCGCTAAGTTGCTTTACGAGCATATAGACGGATTGAATGATGTCAAGCGGCTCAAAACCTGCGATAACAACGGGCTTGTGGTGGTCACGTGCCACGAAATTGTAGGGGCGCATTCCGATAACCATGCTCACATGTCCTGCTCCAATGAACCCGTCCAGTCTCAAGTCTGGCGAATCGAGAATAGCCTTCATCGCCGGAATGATGGTGACATGGTTACAGAAAACGGAGAAGTTCTTTATACCCTCAGCCTTTGCTCGTAGCAGCGTAACGGCTGTAGAAGGAGCTGTCGTCTCGAAGCCAATGGCAAAGAAGACAACCTGCTTGTCTGGATACTGACGCGCAAGCTTATAGGCATCAAGTGGTGAGTAGACGAAGCGCACATCTGCACCCTCAGCTTTGGCATCGAGCAGACTTCCATGTGAACCAGGGACGCGCATCATATCGCCGAATGTCGTGAAGATGACGCCCTCGGTACGCGCAATGGCGATAGCATCGTCAATACGCCCCATCGGTAGCACGCAGACGGGACAGCCCGGCCCATGAATCAGGTCGATGTTGCGTGGAAGTACGTCCTCGATGCCATGCTTATAAATAGTGTGTGTATGGCCTCCGCAGACCTCCATAAACTTGAGCGGTTGCTCTCCACTTAACTTCGCAATTTCGCCAGCGATACGCTTTGCCAGTTCGGGGTCGCGGTACTCGTCAACATATTTCATACTCATGCGACTTCTCCTTTGTTTATACCATACTCGTTATCTGTAGTTCGACGATTTATCGCGGCTGTACGCTAGAAGATACATGAACCCAGCCGCGATAAATCGTCGAACTACAGATATCAAATTCCTATAATTGCGTGAATAACCTCCAAAAGTGCGTGATAGACGGTTGCCTGAGCCTCTTGAATGCGTGGAATATGGTCACTGGCCGAATTGATACAGATGTCTACTGCATTCGATTTGAGCATCTTCCCACCGTCGTAGCCAGTCAGTCCGATTGTCAGTAAGCCTTGTTTCTTTGCCTGATGTAGCGCAGCCAGCACGTTTGCTGAATTGCCGCTTGTCGAGATGCCTAGCGCGATATCACCCGTGCGTCCAAACGCGATGATTTGACGCAAGAAGATGTTGTCGAATCCAACATCGTTGCCAACTGCTGTTACGACTGCGATATCGTTTGTTAAGGCAATCGCTGGTAGTGGCGACCAGTGAGCGAAGGGTGGATTGAGCAGTTCCGTCACCATATCTTGCGCGTCGGTGGTGCTACCCCCATTGCCGAAGGCGAGCAATGTAGCCCCATCAGCAAAAGCTCGTGCCATTGCCTGACCTGCCGCGACAATGTGTGAACCTGCATGTTCCAGTGTGCTACGGCGCAAAGCTATCACCTCGTGGCACTTCTCAATGGTCGAGTGACGCACTTGAGCCATGACATCCTCTATGCTGGCCTTGCCTCCTTCAAAGAGAAATGGATAAAAGAGCTTATCGTACTCGGAGCCTTCCGTGTCATTCATTGTTCGCCTCGCTCAAAAGGGCAATTGCCACGCCTCCATGCACTAACACGACACTGCCGGGAACAACATCATCCACTAGCGAAATATCTATCTCTTCTGTCACCTCGCGCATCCCTCCACTCTGCCCCATTGCTTCGGAGACTGAGACTTCCGCCAGCCCACGCTCTGTATCAACGCGCACCACAGTATATGGCAATGCCTCATCGGAACAGGTGATGCAATGTCCCTCAGCATCGGGAATGCAATATGTAGGAGCGTTCATCGAAGATGGCATGAGATGTATTCGATTTGTATCGTTCATTGCAATAACCCCTCATGCTCAAAGTACACGTGAACCAGTTCCCACAGAACATGATAGAGCGTTTCGTGCGTCTCCTGGATTACCAGAGGGTCGTTTGATGGTACAACGAAGCAGAAATCGAGTTGTGCCTTTTGCATCGCTCCACCATCGCCACCAGCCAGCCCTAGCGTGAGCAATCCTTTCTTGCGAGCTACTGTGAGTGCCGTTGTGATGTTGTCTTCGTAACCATTGGATGAAAAGCCCATTGCTATATCCTGCGGACGAGCAAGTACACCTAGTTGACGTGCGAAGGAATGCTCGACATCACTGGACATCAGACCACTGACGGTTGCGCTATCATTGGTCAGGGCCAGTGCTGGCAATGCTCGCTTTCCAACAATCACTGGATGCACAAACTCGACTGCAACATGTTGAGCATCAGTTGCCCATGCGCCGTTGCCGAAGGCGAGTAAGCGTCCTCCCTGATGAAAACGACGCGCCATTGCCCAACATGCCTCCGCAATATGTTCCGATTCTGCTGCAAAAAACGTTTCTGGTATGGACATGCTCAATGCGAAACGGGCTGTCACCACAGCCATCAAATCGGGCTTTTCCATTTCAAGTGCCATGCACTTCCTCGTGATTCTAGTTCTTCTGATATTTCTTATAGCCGCAAACTAATTTGGATGAAATCTTCATTCAATCTGGCTCTCATGTAGCATCTGTAGCTCATCGGTAAAGATATTGCCCATCGTATACAGTGCTTTGAGCGTCTCCTGAGCCTCGTTCTCGTCAATCTTGCTCATGGCAAAACCAACGTGTATGAGTACCCAGTCGCCGGGGCCGATGCCTTCGGGACGCACCAATGCAACACTGACATTGCGTTTGACACCGGAGACGACAACTTTGGCAATAGAATTCGTATCGTCTACAATCTCTAAAACCTGACCGGGAATACCTAGACACATATCATTCCTCCTTCATCTACCCGATGGATAGTTGAGCTGACGCGATTGCAAGCTGACCAAGACTGAGACCGCCATCGTTAGGCGGCACATGTCGATTGGTATACACCTGAAACGCCATTGCTTCCAGGCGCAATTTCAGTTGGTCGAGTAACAATTGATTTTGGAAAACACCTCCACTCAGTGCGACAATGTTGAGTCCAGTTTGTTGCCGTGTCATATCACAGCTAACTGCTAGCAATTCGGCAATCGAACGATGAAAACGATAGGCAATGTATGGAACCGCTCTTCCCTGCTGAATGTCGTGTACTATCGCACGAATGAGCGGCGATACATCCAGAATTGCAGGCGACTGACCCTTGATGGTGAATGGATAGATAGTGGCATGTTCCTTTGAAGTGATTTTCGCCGCCTGAACCTCTAGTTCGATAGCCGCCTGTCCTTCGTAGAGCATGGCTGTCTGTGCAATTCCTGCTGGTAATCCAAGTAGCGCGGCTACCGCGTCGAATAATCGCCCCATGCTGGATGTCAATGGACTGTTAAGTTCTCGTGACATCATCTGAGACAGGACGTGCCACTTTGCTCTATCCAACCAATGCACAAAAGGAATGTCCAGTGTCAGGAAATCATCACCATAGGCTTGAGCAAGATAAGCGGCAGCCATACGCCAGGGCTGACGTACCGCTTGCTCGCCGCCGAGGAGTGGTACATAGCGCAGGTGTGCAACTCGCTCAAAATCCATAAGATCGGCAACCATAATTTCACCACCCCAGACAGCACCATCGGTTCCATACCCTGTACCATCGGCAGCTACACCAATCACTGGTTCTGGAAGACGATGTTCCGCTAGCACGCTGGCAATGTGGGCATGGTGATGCTGAATACCGATTTTTTGCGGAATATCCGAATCTAACGCATATTTTGTTGCCAGATATTCGGGATGCAGATCATAAGCGATGACCTGTGGATAGATATCGAACAGGTTTTGAAAATGTACAATTCCTTCTTTGAATGAGGTGAGCGTTTCAAGGTTCTCCAAGTCACCGATATGATGACTGATGAAGGCTTGTCGTCCCTTGCCCAGACAAAAGGTATTTTTGAGATGACCACCACAGGCGAGCAGTGGTAGAGGTACATCGAAGCCAAGTGAAACAGGTTCGGGTGCATAGCCGCGTGAACGTCGTAGAAATTGTGGCATATCGCCAGTGACGCGCATTACCGAGTCGTCGCAGCGCATATGGATGTCACGGTTGGATGTCAACATGCCATCTGCAATGGTTGCGAGACGTTCTTGTGCGTCATCATCTCGATACGCAATTGGTTCATCGCTCACATTGCCACTGGTCATCACTAGCACGGCGAGATGGTCTGGTGGGAGCAAATCAGCGAAGGTACGTAGTAAGAGATGATGAAGCGGTGTGTAAGGTAACATAATGCCCAGCGTGTCATAAGCAGGGGCAACACCGGGTGCAAGTCGAATATTGCTATCAGAACGCTGTTTCAGCAGTACAATCGGACGCCGATGAGATTGTAGAAGTTTTGCCTCTTCGTCAGTTACGATGCACAGTTGCCGGGCAGTTTCCAGATTGGGAACCATCAAGGCAAACGGTTTAGCCTCGCGGTGTTTGCGTTGTCGTAGTCTTTGCACTGCCTCAACATTGAGCGCATCACACGCTAAATGATAGCCACCTAATCCCTTGATGGCAAAAATGCTTCCATCTGCAATTTGTCGTGCTGCTATTGAAATCGGATCATCTTGTGGGCGTAATTCACTATGCTCCTGTGGCCCACTCAGGTCAATAAGGTATACTTGCGGCCCACAGAGAGGGCAGGCATTGGGTTGAGCATGGAAACGACGATTGAGTGGATTTTCGTACTCTGCCTGACAATCTGGACACATGGGAAAAGGCCGCATGGTTGTTTTTGGTCGATCATAAGGAACGTCCTGAATGATGGTGAAACGTGGCCCACAGTTCGTGCAGTTGATGAAGGGATAGCGATAACGACGGTCTGTCGGATCGAAAAGTTCGCGTAGACAATCGTCGCAGGTTGCGGTATCTGGCGAAATGAGTGTCTGTCTCTCACTTCCTGCCTGACTATGGGCGATGACGAAAGCCGTTTCGTGGCATGGTTGTATCTGTTCGGAGATAACAGCATCTATACGTGCCAGTGGTGGTGCTTCCTTGCGTAAAGCACGTTGGAAGTCATCGAGTGCCGCCGATGTGCCTTCCACCTCGATGATGACTCCTAAACTATTGTTTAGCACGAAGCCACTGAGACCACGCTGTATGGCCTGACCATATACAAATGGTCGGAAGCCTACACCCTGTACAATTCCCTGAACGATGATTCGTTGCCGTTGAATTGTTGAGCCAGTTAAGGAAGCCATACAAATACCCTTGCTTTTATTCCCCTACAAAAGTGACTAGCCACTCACACCACGCATCGAGTCCTTCACCTGTGCGGCAACTTACCTCGAAGCACTGCAAACGAGGGTTGACTGCTAATGCCTGTCGTTTTGCTTTCTGTATGTCGTAATCCACATAGGGAAGTAAGTCGGTTTTGTTGATGACGAGTACCTGTGATGCCGCAAACATCTGTGGATATTTTGCTGGCTTATCGTCACCCTCGGTGGTGCTGGCAAGCACAACGCGCATATCCTCTCCCAGGTTCCAGTCCGAAGGGCAGACGAGATTGCCGATATTTTCGATGATGAGCAGGTCGATAAGCGACAAATCCATCTGCATCAGGGCGTCTCGTACCATGTGTGCTTCCAGGTGACATGCACCTCGCGTGTTGATTTGCACCGTTTCCGCACCTGCTGCCTCGATACGCTCGGCATCGGCACTCGTTTCAATATCGCCCTCTATCACGCCGATGCTGATACGCCCACGCAGACGCTCAATCGTCTTTTCGAGCAACGTGGTTTTCCCTGATCCCGGCGAACTCATAATATTGATGGCGCGAATGCCGCGAGCCGACAACATGTGCCGAATTTCTTGAGCAACAGTATCATTTACCGCGAGAATATTTTGTGCAATCGTCACTCTGGGCATGGTAGCCACTCCTACTATGTCTATTCGTAGTACACCGATTTATCGATGTACGTAGCACCGATAAATCGGTGTACTACGAATAACTGGGTTCTACATCAATCTCCATTTCGAGTATCTGAAGCTCAGTGCCGGAAACAATCTCATCACTCCATTCGCCACAGGTTGGGCATTGCGCGATGAATTGAATGACGGGAAAGTCTTTGATACAGTGATGACATCGCGCCCTGTGTGGCACGGTATCAATCACTAGCTTCGCACCTGCTACCAGCGTATCAGCGTCAGTGAGCATCTCAAAGCAGAAGGTGAGCGAGTCTATTACTATGCCTATTGCCTCACCAATGCGTAGCCGCACAGTCCTTACCTGGGTTGCTTTATACTCTGTTGCCCGTATCTGGACTGCATCAACAATGCTTTGAGCGATAGAAAGTTCGTGCATACCTGACGCTTTCTCATTAACCGCTACCGTCCATGTTGTGACGTGATTTATCACGGCTGTGAAATGTACTGATAGGCGCACAGACGTGATAAATCACGTCACAACATGGATGGTTCCAAATCTACATTGAGCGAATACGTAGATAGCGTTGGATATCGGGTAGCGATTGATAGACAGCGTAGGCTCCTGCCAGAGCTAAAACGATGAGAAGTAGTCTAAACATGCTCTTGTTCCTTTCTTTCTTCGTTGGTCGTTTTTGACAAGTGTGCGTATTTCTAATCTGTGTTTGTGTTAGTCAAATCTACTACGAGCGAGTCGATCATCTTCACAGCTTCATCTATGGCGGCTTGTACTGGTGCGCTTAATCCCATCTCCATCTCTGCGTAGTCCTGGTCGCCAGCGAAGGTAGATGGTTCACAACCGACAAGCAGTGTATGGATGGGATGTGCGCCTAGCGTTCTCGCAAAGGCCAATACCTTCACAGGGTTCATGCTATGAGCGTCCAGTGCTATTCTGCTAGCTTCTGCTCCTTTCTCAGGGTTTAGATTTGCTACATCTGGCTCAATCAGATAGAGCGTCCCTGGCTGACCTCCTCGTGGTACGGCATCGACCAGGATAAGCGTGTCGTAGTCGTCGAGCAAGGTGTATGCCAGTTCCATGCCACGAATGCCGAAATCTACGACCTTGACGCCTTCCGGGTAATGCCTATTATGCATAAGTCTGTTCGCTACCTCGACACCAAAGCCATCATCGCCTAGAAAGATGTTGCCGATACACGCTATGAGTATGCGTTTTAGCTTCCGTTCGGATTGCGATATCATGCTCTCGGACATACTCATTGTGTATCCTCCAATATTTCTACCTCCTCTGGAAAGAAGTAGAAAAGATGACCGGGCATAATGCGTGTCTGCATCTGCATCTGTTCCAGAGCGGGATCGTCGTCCGCCGTAACCACCAGGTAGATGCGGTTCTCGAAATCCTGGTGAATGACCTCTACCGTTCCCGTTCTGCCATCAAGTACCGCGTCGAAGGCGTCTGACCGCCGTTTTTTAGGACACATGCGTACACGAGTTCCTGCCTTCACCTCTTTTCCATTCACCATGATGGATTCTGGTGGTGGATAATCCTCACCTGGAAAGCCTGGAAAATCCCACCCTCCACGCGATATCATGCGGTTCCTCCTTCGCTGATTGGATGCCAGTCGCGGATTGTGCCGTGCATCTTCATGAATTGTTCGGGTGTGAGGGCTTCCGTGCGCTCCAGTATCTCACGAGTGCGCTCATCCTGTCGCATCTGCTCCTTCTCTTCATCGCTCAATGTCATGATACGCAGACTAAGAATTTCATCTATCTCGCCGCCATCGAAGAGTGCGCCTGGGCTTTCCGGTGCGATTTGCGGATAGTCGTACAAAATGATTGGCGACGAAAGCATTCCATCGTGTTCTCCCTGGTTGCCAACTAGCACAGGCCATGTGCGGTCATTGTGACATTCTGCGACAAGTGCCTGTACCTCTTCTGGTGGCTCTAGCAGAGAGATGAAGGAACCCTTGTGTACCCGTAGAATAGTGTGAGTAGAGACAAACGATTGGAACAAGACTTCATCACGTCGATTTGCTACTGCACCAGTTCCGGGCGTCGTATTTTCAATCTCAACACTCAGCTTGAAAACATCCTTCGTAGAGCCACGATGTATCGATTCCGCCGAAATCACGAAAGCCCCTGAAAGTGCCTGTTGCTCTCGAATAATCTCGACTCCTGTCTCCTCTATTGAAGGCTCTACAGTCTGCGTTGCTGGAAATCCGATTGTTACGCACTGTGGAGAAGCCAGCAAATCACGCAGTGAAATGTTCTCAACACCAACCTCGCGTTCCATGCCCTCTTGCAATGGTTCATCTGTATAACGACTTGCAAGACTCCATTCGCTAAAAGGCTCTTCCATGCGGCCATTCTTTGCAATCTCAGGGCGTATCACAGTACGCATAAGCAAGTGCAGAAATCGAACGGTAATATCGAGCGATATGTCATCTACGTGTCCCTGTATCAGGCATTCTGTATGCATCGTCCAGGGGTCTATACCGCCATTTGCCTCGCTATACTCGCGTGGATAGACCGCACCGAATGTCCAGCGTGTGCGATTTTTGATGGCGGACTGACGATATGGATAGAGTAAATAGCCTTCATAGAGAACGGCGTTGGCAATCTCCTTCACTTGCTCAGACTTCACGATTGCACCTCCTTCACTTCCTCGCCACGTGTTTGCAAGAGACGCACAAGCACGTCATCCCATGTGATAAGACCCTGCCTCATCTTGTATTCATAGAGCTGGTCGAAGACATCCTTGTTCAGACGAATCCAAGCACTATTGGGGAAATGCGTGGCTATGGCATCTTTCCACAACGCGACTGGAAGACGATAATTTGCTTCCTTCGACCATGATATCTGTGCAATCTGTAGATTCCCGGCGGCATTTTCGTAGAAAATAGTTCCACTGAAAAGGAAGCTCAGAGGAATTTCACCATCTTCAAGCGCATCGAAATACTTTGTACTTACAACCTCGAAATCGTAGGTACATGGAATAGGCAGGTCAACGATGGTACTGCCTGTGAAACGCGGCACTACAGTGGTGACATTTGTCCATAGGAAGGCGTGTAGCGTCTTTCCCCAGCGTTCCGGCTCGCCAAATAACTCCTTGAGCTTCGCCTTTTCGTTGCCATTGTAGCGTCGCTGCGTTGCGTTGAGCATAACCTGACACTTGATATTGACATTCTGTATTTGCTCTTCTCCGCTCACATTGGCAATCTGCAATTTGAAATTAAGGAGCGGGAGTACGCTATACACCGCAACCTCAGCACTGATGATCTCAAAGTTCAGATCCGGCATTCGCTCCTCCTCTCCAGGGCGTAGAGGATATCTGCCGTGTGTCTGTTGAATCTCTACTTATAGGAGTCGCCTTCTTGCGTAGACCTGCGAAGAAGTCTGAGATTGCTTTCCATGCCTCCTCGCCTCCGCTCAATCCTTTCCATTTGAGGCGAATCAAACCAACAAGTTCGTAACATGTATCTATCGGGACGATATAGTGTTCGTGATAGACTTCATTTCCGCTCTTGTTTTGTACCCGATTGATAAGGAGGGCTTCAACGTCCGGTTCCAACTCGTTCAGCCTCGGATTACTCCTGACAAGTTCGCTCCATCCTTCCAGACTCAGTGCGGATTCCATTGCACCTGCCGGGCTGGGATAGAAGGCCATAACGCGGTTTGTGCTGGTGCTATGGAAGATATACACCATGTTCACCGGAATCAGCAGGTCGTCCCATTGCTCGTCCGTCATCTGGAAATCTTGTAGTAATAGATAGTGTGATGGAACAAGTCGATATTTTCCACTTCCAGCTACCGGGTCGCTAAAGAGTATCGAGCAAGGATGGCAGACGCAAATGAGCGCGTGGTTGGAGAGTTCCAGCAGATGACGATGTGTCGGCGCGATTTCTGCACTACATAGCTCACATTGCTCCATAGGCGGACGCATGTCTCGTTTACGTGCGAATTGACGTAGCACATCAAGGGGCGCAGCCGAGCGTTCATCCGGGTTGTTGGTAAGATCGAATGAAGACATAGCGACTCCCTTATGTTGCTGGTGTTGGTTGTGGGCTGTCCTTGCGTCGCCGTGGGACAAAGGTGACTGGCGTACTGACCGCAATAGGGTGTCGTGGTGGCTCAGTAACGCCTTCTACCTGCAATCCATTGAGATCGGGAGCAGTCTTGTTGATGGCCTGTTCAATCGCCGTTTTGAGGGTGATAGTTGAGCCAGCACATCCGTTACAACTTCCCTGTAAACGCAAATGAGCAATGCCGTCTTCCACCTTGACGAACTCGACGTTGCCTCCGTGCGATTGAAGGTAGGGTCGTACCTCATCCAGTGCTTGCATTACCCGTGTCTCAATATCGAGAGGATGCAATCCATGCAGCAGGAATAACGAACTTAGTAGTTCGTCCTCTGCAAAGGTATCGATCAATGCGATGCCGGATACATCCGACTCCGCCGTGATTTCCAGTAAGCGGTTTAATCCCTCGCCATACATATCGAGTAGTGCCTGGATAAGCTCCTGGGCTGTCTCACGAGCATGTGGGTCAGTGAAGGCGGCAACCTCTTGAACTAGTGACTCGATACGCGCCGCTTGAGAATGAGACTCCTGCGCTTTATGTGGCATGGCATATGCTGCCTTTCCAAATAGCTTTAAGCAGACTGATGGTGTATCTTCATCGGCTTCCATATCGCTTCGTGATGCATCACAAAGCGACATGGTTACGCGCCTGATCATTTGAAGATTGGCGAACTTCTACTCATGTACACCGAACGTTGGTGAAAGTACCTTCTGAAGTTCTTTCCCCTCGCCCAGATACATGTGTACACCGCATGGAAGGCAGGGGTCGAAACTGCGAACCGCTCGCATGATATCAATGCCCTTGAAGCCTTCTGGCCCGTTCTCTTCAAAGATGGGCGTGTTCTGCACTGCATCCTCGTATGGGCCGGGTGTGCCATAGATGTCTCGCACGCTACCATTCCAGGGGGTAGGAGGATAAGGATGGTAGTTGGCGATCTTGCCGTTCTCGATGACCATGTGATGAGAGAGGACACCGCGTACCGCCTCGTGGAAGCCACAACCGATAGCATCCTTCGGCACAGTAAAGTCGCTCCATGTCTGAGTGCGACCTGCATGTAACTCCGCAAGAGCCTTATCGACACAATGAAGAGCCACAGCAGCAGCGTAAGCCTGGAAGTACGTTCGTGCGCGGTCACGCTCGATGGCATTGCTCCATTTTGGAATTTTCCACTCGAACTCGACTTCTGGCTTCAAGGCACTCTTAGGTAGGCGAATCTTGACGCTATGTCCAGTAGACTCCACAAGACCGCCCAAATTTACCATACCAGCCAGTGCTGTTGCCCATAAACGAGCGAGTGGGCCGCCGCCAGTATCAAGTGCCAGGTAATCGCCAGTGCGTTTATCAAACCAGCGAGGGGACATTGTCCAGCTATACTTGTCGCTGAAATCACGTTTTTGTGGTTTTGGAAGAGTTGTCTGATTCCAGGGATGACGCTTATCAACCGGGTTGCCGAGGGGGTCTTTATCGACGTATGTGCGCTGGTCTTCCCAGTCGTCATAATAGGAACTGCCGAGTAGGATGCGGATGCCCAGGTTAATATCTACCAGACTCGTCGTCACCAACTGACCATCCACAACGACGCCGGGTGTGACGAACATAGCGCGTCCCCACTTATCCATTGTCTTGTAATCATAGTCGCACACATCCGGGTCCTGGAACGATCCCCAACAGCCGAGCAAGGTGCGTCGATAGCCAACCATCTCATAGCCGGGTAGAGCTTGATACCAGAAGTCAAACAGGTCGTCGTGCATCGGGACGACCTTCTTCATCCACTCGACGTATCGCATCAGTCGCACAAGGTAGTCAGTGAAAATCTGGATGGTAGCAGTGGTTCCTGTTCCACCAGGATACAGCGTTGAGGGATGTACGTGGCGACCTTCCATCAGACAGAATGCTTCACGTGTATAACGGCTAACCTGGAGTGCCTCTCGGTAGAACTCACCGACGAATGGATTGAGCGAGCGCATGATGTCGCCGATTGTCTTATAGCCATGATCGGCTGCATGTGGTGCGGCAGTCTTATTTGCCAGTTCGAGTACACCAGGATTAGTCTCTTTCACCATCTGTTCGCAGAAGTCAACGCCGACCAGATTTTCCTGGAAGAT
>DAIQNC010000020.1:7709-14867 GCA_036788655.1 Ktedonobacteraceae bacterium | reverse complement strand
GCCGACAGCAGTATTAAGGCTCGCTAACAGGTCTAGCTCAACTTTGTCATGTGCTTTCTCGACGCTCACGCTATAGCGAATGATGCCGACATGTTCATCAGCAAGGCTTGCGAAACGCTCTGAGGTGATGAGTAGTTGGATGCCATCGGGACTCTCCCAGCGCACAGTGCGGCTCAACACGCCGTTCTGGATATTGAGTGTGCGCTGATAATCGAGTATCTTGCCCTTATCGAGTCGAAAACGCTGCCCATTTACCAGGAGACGAATAACTGTCCAGTCGGGAGCATTCGCCAGTTCCTCTTTTGCCACAGGGATAGTGTCGAACACGCCATAGAGAAGCGTTGCAGGATTGGCTTTAGGATAGCCTTCTTCAAATGTGCCACGTGTGCAGAAATAGCCATTGCCGATAGTATAGACCGTTTCCTGGCTATGCATTTTTTTTGGTGCGGCATCAAACGTATCTTCGTTGACATTCCAGAGATTCACAAAAAATACTCCCTCCTCTTTGAGAAACATCTCAAAGAGTGAATACTAGATCAAATTGTTCCTGTTCAGTCTATTCTATATTAATCAGACAAGAGGTCTTTGAGTGTTTTATTTTCCATTGTTGGAAGCACTTTATCGGCCTTGTGAAATCGCTCTTTTGGCCCAATACCGAGAGCGGTCATGCCAGCCGCTTTGATAGCTTCGATACCTGCATCTGCATCTTCGACGCCGAGACAATCGGGTGTGGGTACATCAACGAGACCAGCCGCGTAAACGAAAATGTCAGGCGCAGGTTTTCCATTGGTGACACTGTTCCCATCTGCAATACCATCGAAGTAGGATGTGATTTCAAGCTGATTGAGGACGGTCATGCAGTTTTTACTGGCGGAAGCGATAGCAGTTTTGATTCCTGCCTGTCGAATTTCCTTGAGGAGCGCAACGCCACCCGGCACTACGTCTTTGGGAGACATATTCTTGATAAGTTCCGTATAGTAACGGTTTTTACGATCCATCATTTCCTCGAACTGCTCATCCGACACTTTACGCCCTTTGAGGAGATAGGTGAGAGAGTCACGCCGCCCGACTCCGCGTAGGTGTGCATCGTTTTCTTCATGTGTAAATGGAATACCTTCGTCGTCTGCAAGATGTTTCCATGCCTGATAATGATACTCAGAAGTGTCAGTAAGGACACCATCAAGGTCAAAAATGATCGCTTTCGGCTGTTGCATAATTCGCTACTCCAGAAAAGAAATTCGTTCTCATATATATCTTTACATCATAGTAATAGAGTCAAATTTATCTTGACTCCTATTCATGTAACGATTGAAATATAACACATGTGACAGGGCGAGATGTGTACCGTACTATCGTACAATCTCTGTCCGTGTCTCTCGTTTTACGGCTGGCCCTGCAAGGAAAGAGGCGGTGATAGCTACTGATCCAAAGAGCAATATGAATCCGAAGGCATACGTGAAACTTTTTGTGCGATCCAGTATGAGGCCAATCATCGGCGGTCCTATGATAACGGTAGGGCTGGCTAGCACAGAAGCGAAGCCTTGCGCTATGCCTTTGCCGACACTTTTGAGATTTGCCGCCGAGTTAAAGACGGACGTGTAGGGAGTTGTTGCGCCGACAGCAATGCAGGAAATGCCGAGAATAGCAAGTAGGGTTGTGTGAAGCGGAAAGGCGAGTAGCACAACACCTAGAAAACCAAGAATCGTTCCAATGCGGAGAAGTGGAATTGCGCCGATGATACGGCGACCAATTAACATACCGCCAAGCGGTCGGAAGAACATGCCAGTCAATAAAGCGAAGGAGCCGAATGTGGCAGCAAGCGTGAGCGGTAGATGATAGACCTCGACGAGGTAAACGGTGAGCCACGCAGCAATAGCGTTGCCAAGTCCAAATGTTCCCAGGTGCGAGAGACCGAGCGTCCAGACCGAGCGGGAATGTACCGCTGCTCTCAAGTCAATCTTCGTCGGTGTGTGTACTTGCTGCCCATCATTCACGAATAGCCAGATTACGATGGAGAGGCTACTGAGTAAGCCCCAGAAGAGGAAGCTGCCACGCCAGCCGAAGGCATGAAACAGAAATGGAGTGATGAGCAAGCCTAAGCCAGAACCAACCTGTGTTGCTCCTCCATAGAGTCCTTGCCCCAACGAGGCGTGTTTACCAACACCTGCTGCAATACCAGCACCTGCAATGAATGCGCCGCCAGAACCAAACCCGACAAGCAATCGGCAGAAGAGTATCCACGGCAAACTTGCAAACAGTGGCAAAAGAATACCACCAATAGCGAGAAGCACACTAAACCCGATAAGAACCGGACGCGCTCCGAATCGGTCTGCCAATGCACCTGCTGGAATGTATGTGATTGCTAGCCCTAGAAAGAGCATGGTAGACATCAAACCAACCTGCCCACTTGAAATATGTAGCTCGGTACGTATCGTCGTGATGAGCGGGCTATAGTTGGTGTAGTGGACAGCGATGAGAATTGATGTGATACTCGCTGCGAGAATACGCAACGGTACACTACTCGGCTTGCGTTGCCTGACTGCTGACGATGCACTGAAAGATGATGAGAACGAAGGACGCGACATGAGCTATTGTACTTTCCATGATGAATGAACAAAGTTCTACCATGTTGGTAGTTTATCACTTTGATGAGCCATGTAAGGTCGAGGGGGATTTCTGCGATATATTTATTAGGAGGATTTCATATGATTATAACTACTGTAAAGACAACCAGAAAGTCTATACCGGAAGTTCAGAACCTCGAAGAGCAATTTTCTCTGGCGCGTCCACGTCTTATAAGACTTGCTCGACGCTATGGTATATCAACAGAGGCAGTAGATGATGTGGTACAGGAAACATTTCTGTATGCATGGCATCATCTCGATCAACTGTATTCACTAACTGTGTTCGATAGATGGCTTGATGGAATATGTCGTAATTTCTGCTTGCGATGGAGACGTGCTTATAACGTACATTCTCTTCATGAAATAAGCATGTCTGCTCCTGGTCAAGATGATGAAATGGAATATGAGTTAGTGGACGCTTCACAACAAGACCCATTGGAAGAGCTAGAGCGTCAAGACTTGCATATATTAATTGATCGTGCGTTAGGACATTTACCAGAGACAGCACGTACCATAGTAGAGCTTTGTTATCTACAAGAAATGCCACAAGGCGAGATTGCTGCACAGTTGGGGTTGACGACTAATGCACTTGATGTACGCTTACATCGTGCGCGTCGTCGTTTACAGGATGTGTTACAAACAGCATTGCGAGATGATGCGGAAACCTTTGGACTTCCAGTTCATGACAGGGCACAACGCTGGTATCAAACACAACTATGGTGTGGTTTCTGTGGAAAGCATCGGCTACGAGGGTGTTTCGAGACAATGATTGATGGAAAAATAAACTTGCGCATTTGTTGCCCATCTTGCTCGCGTAAGGGTAATAACTTGCTCTGTACATTGGGTAGAAATAACATTTCCAGTAAACGATCTTTTTCACGTGCCTTACAACAAGTCAAGAACGAAATATTTCAACGGCATCATTCGATGGTGAAAAATACCTGCCCTGATTGTTCTGCACACGGTTATATACATCCAGTGACGAGGGACGAATTTCCAGAGACGCTTCTACATTTCCCTCCTCATTTGCTCAAGTGTCATATATGCGGAGCTATAAGTTGCCTTGCTGTAGCTAGTTATGTGCATGACTTGAATGATAACGTTCAAGCTTTTATAACGCAACATCCGCGCTCTATTCTCGTATCGCAAGAATTAATCATCTATGACCGACAACCTGCAATATGCTATAGCCTCGCTGATACATGTAGTACGGCACAACTTACCGTAACAGTACATGAAAGAACGCTTCAGGTGCTTGCACTGAACTGATCCCGTACTACGCCCTCAATACAAACGTATTTTCCTCATTCAACAAAGAGGTGAGTAAATGTTTGCTGTACTGCGACAACGCAATTTTGCCTTGCTCTGGATTGCTGACCTCATCTCATTACTCGGCGATTATGTCCTGGGAATCGTTCTCCCATTTTATGTGTACTCACATACTGGTTCGCCTCTAGCGACTGGAACGACATTTATGATGGAGGTGATTCCCCGTCTGCTCTTTGGCTCAGTAGCTGGCGTGTTTGTAGACCGTTGGAGGCGTCGTCTAACGATGATAGTTGCCGATATTGGACGGGCGTGCGTAATACTGATTTTGCTTACAGTTACTATAACCAATTGGATTTGGATCATCTACATTGTTGCTTTTGTAGAGGCGAGCTTCTCAGTATTTTTCGAGCCAGCGAAAGGTTCATTGCTCCCGCAATTAGTCAAAGAGCAAGACTTGATGCAAGCAAACGGGCTGAGTCAGGTGAGTAGTAATGCTGTTGGTTTGATTGGGCCATTAATGGGCGGTATTCTCTTTGTCTGGCTAGGATTGCAGGGCGTTGTAATGATAGATGCTCTATCCTACGTTCTGTCAAGCATCTGTATTGGATGTATCACTGTCGTTGAAGAGAAAAAGACTTTTGCACATGTGAGCGAAGGCACTGCTACTCTATCATCTACCGTAACATTCTGGCATGAATGGCTGGAAGGATTCCAATTACTTATAAAGCAGCGATGGTTACTCATTCTTATGGTGGTCGCAGGGACAGCGATGGTAGGGAATGGCTTTTTCAATGTGCTTGATGTAATTTTCGTGCGTCAGGTACTACACGGTACTGCACAAGTTTTTAGCCTGATTGTAACAGCCTCAGCAGCAGGTGGGTTGATGGGTAGTTTGATGATTAGTAAGTTGGGGAGAAAGATAACGGCACATTGCCTGTTTGCGTTGGCACTCCTCTCGACAGGAGTTTTTAGTCTGGTATATGTCAATGTTGCGTGGTTGCCTCTTAATGCGCTGTTGGTAACTTTTATGGGAATGAGCGTTGTGGGCTGGATTGTGAGCCTTACAACGATGGCACAACTTGTCGATAATACCTATCGTGGAAGAGTTATGTCAACCTATGGTACGACGCAGACATTGTTGATGCTCGGCGGCATGGGCGCGAGTGCATTGCTTGCCGGAGCAATAGGAGTTGTTTATACACTCGATATTGCGAGTGGACTATTTGTGTTGTCTGGTTTGCTTGCGGCTCTTACGCTACGTACTCCTTAATTCATTGTCGGTGTTTGTATCTAATTTATGGTTCAAATCGTCACAGGAACACGCCGACAATGAATTATCGGTCTACAGAATAGTTATTCATCGAAGGCAGCAAGAATGATTGCGTCATCGAGCGGCGCATTATCACCATGCCAGAGTTGTCGCCCGTGCGGTTCGTTACGTGTGTCCCAGTAAATTTCGAGTCCGTTGCCGTCGGGGTCGTCGAAATACATAGCCCAACTGATGTAGTGATCGACAGTTGCAACCTCGATACCGCCTTTTTTGAGAGCTTGATATGCAGCAGCAAATGACCTCTTGTCGGAAACTTCAAAGGCAACGTGATAAAGACCTGTGCTGTGTGCTGGGGGGTGAGGTGCGTCCGGGCCAACATATTGGAGCGCAATTTCGTGATGGAATGAGCCACCTGTAAGGAAGACGTAGGAATTGCCTACTCGTTCAGTCACCTGCATGTTCAAATAGTGCGTATAAAAGTCGATGGCACGATCAAGATTGCGAACTTTAAGATGTGCATGTCCTATTTTTGTTGTATAAGGTAATGATGATGAAGTTGGTGTAGACATATCTTGTATCCTTAACGTTCGTCAATGCCCATCTGCTCTAAAATACGTTTCAGGCGTTGAATGCCCAGTCGCATACGGGCTTTGACGGTGCCGAGGGGTATCTGACATCCCGCCGCAATTTCGGATTGTGTCCATCCTTGAAAATAAGCCAGTTCAATGACCATACGTTGCTCTGTTGGAAGTTGCATAAGTGCTGCGCGAACGTTTTCACCCTGAATGGCTTGCCATGCCTCATCCGAGGTATCGGAAGCCGCCATCGGTTCTTCCCGTTCGACCTCTTCCCATGTCGCCTCTTTCATATTTTCGGTACGGCGACGAATACTACGTAAATAGTCAATAGTGCGATGATGAATAATAGAAATAAGCCAACTTTTGACCGCACCTGATTGAGCAGAGTAGGATGAAGCACGTCGCCAGACGGAAAGAAATGCATCCTGGAGCAAGTCCTCGGCAACTTGCTGATTGGCAACCATACGATAGGCAAGCGAGTAGAGAATACGGCTATACCGCTGATAGAGCGGCTCTATCGCCCATGTTGCTCCACCAGCGATAGCATGAATAAGCATTTCATCGCTTATCTCATGAATTGGTATCGAAATAGCATCTGGCATGTGTCGATCAAACCGCTCTATGTTCCTCAAATCCTCTCGATTTTCAGATCGTTGCGGCCCTTTCCGCTCCTCGTCGTCGCCAGAGTCCCCCGTTATACGCATTATGACCTTCTTCATAGATTGAGTAGGGAATATTGAGAGCCAGTAGCGCGAGACGCATTCTCAGGGATTTTCTAGTTATCAAGTGATCTACTGCTCTCTCCTTCTATCCTACCACATTGGGTGTAAATATAATAGAGGTTTATGAAGAATGCTTGTCGTGCGCTGCTCGATTCTACTATGATGAGGTCACAAGAGTCAATTAGCATCGAGGAACCATCTTAGCTTTGCGGAATGGGAAATTTCTTCTCTTCCATCTGCTCAAGTGCGTTACGAAGAGATAGGGGAACTGGATGAGGGCGACCTGTCAGATAGTTGCACCATACAAGAACCGTTCTGCCAGTCGCATAAGTGATGCCCTGATCTTGTGCATCTCTGATTCTATGCTCAATAACAAAACTTGTACGACCTATCTTTACCGTTCTTACCCCTACTTCTGCTTGATCAGAACGCACTAAAGGTAGCTCATACGTGCAGGTTACTTCTTTGACGAGGATACCATAATGCCTTCCATCAGGATTCGTTTTAATACGTGGGTTGTGCGGTGGATGAGAGATGATGCTTTCTACCTCCTGATGTTCTTCTTTTGACGGCCATTCCTTGAGCCATTTTTCCAGGTGGTCAAAATAGAAGCTGCGAGCCTCTTCCAGATACGTGAAAAAGACGGTATTGTTCACGTGCGCGAGAGGATCAAGGTCACGAAACCGTATCTGAAT
>DAIQNC010000020.1:4324-7699 GCA_036788655.1 Ktedonobacteraceae bacterium | reverse complement strand
CAGCAGGGGAAGGCGTTGTCTGTCATGGGTATTTGACTCCTATGGTTTAGGCTTTCTTCTATTAAACGCTTATTTTAAGAGCAAAATCAAGACAATGAGCCTTGTCGTAAACTTTGTCGGTTCAAATAAATGCTCGGTTAAAACAGGTGATTTGATTGATTATATCTGAATGCATAAGCGACTTCTAGCGAGAGAAAAAATAAGTCAAATTTCGGTAATCCACTTTTACAAAGCGAACGTATGCATAGATGGTATCGGGCGGAAGGGGGGGATGGCGTAGGGGTAGGAGAATGCGATGTCACTTCCGTCGTTCTATTCCTACGACTCTAATGCCTGGAGTGGATACCGCTATCTTACCTATTCATTTTTCCTATTTCATTCATTGAGAAGAAAGGAACGCAGATACCCTTCTCCTTCCTTCTCTGGTCCTGGAAAGAGTCTCCAACACGCTCCTGTGTTGGAGACTCTTTTTTATGTGCTTCCCTTTTTATTCTGTTTGGGATAAGGCATGAGGAATAGATAAGCACGAGCTATTGTTCTATATAGTAGAATATATAGTTTATAGACATGCATTTATATGATTATTGCAATATTTGTTGCTGAACAAAATTATTTTTGTGCCGTAACGCTATTATTATGCAAAAATAGTCACCTTTTAAGCAGAAGAATCGTGTAGTATATGATGGGCTTCTTGTGTAGGTCTTCTTGTCATCAGGATGGGCAGGGAGACGGTAACAGAGCCAGAGAAGGGTACATTATGAAAATCGCACAAATCGCTCCGCCCTGGTTTAGCATTCCCCCCAAACATTATGGGGGTACAGAGACGGTTATATATAATCTCGTGGAAGAACTGGTACGTCAGGGACATGATGTCACGTTACTGGCTCCTGGAGATGCGAAGACATCTGCTAGATTGGTCTCTTTCTTTCCGCAGTCGTTAATCCCATCTGGCGTTCCATGGTCGGCTCAGATGAAGGCATTTTATCATCTTCAAAAATCCGTTGAGTATGTGAAAAAACATTCGTTCGATATTGTGCATGCACATCTTTCTTCTGCGTCAGATATGTACCTGTTTCCGCTTTTTGCCGATTTGAAGGTGCAAAAGCCTGTTATCACGACGCTACACAGCCGCTTTCCTTTCAATAGATCGGGTAAATGGATGGGTGATGCCGACGAATACTTTAAGGAGTGGTTTCAGTCTGTGCCTATGGTTGCCATTAGCGAACATGCGAAACAAGATGTACCATATGCGCTCAATTTTGTTGGTGTGGTGCATCATGGTTTGCCTGTCGATACGTTTCATCCAACAAAAGCTCAACCAGAAGATTACTTTGCTTGGTTAGGGCGTTTTGTGCCTGAAAAGGGTCCGCATCTGGCAATTCAGGCGGCAAAGCAGGCAGGTGTACCGCTTGTGATGGCAGGTATTGTGGATAAAGACCTGCCAGAGGCGGTACGCTACTTTGAGGAACAGATAAAGCCCCACATTGATGACGAGCAGATTAAGTACATCGGCCCTGCTGGTATGAAGCAGAAGATTAGCCTGTTCAGCCGTGCGCGAGGAATGCTCAATCCTATCCAGTGGGAGGAGCCATTTGGAATGGTAATGATTGAGGCAATGGCTACAGGTTGTCCAGTCATTTCGTTTGATCGTGGTGCAGCATCCGAAGTGGTTGCTGATGGCACAAGTGGTTTCCTCGTATCTTCGTTGGAAGAGATGGTTCAGAAAATTCCTCAAGTGAACGAGTTGAATCGTGAAGCGGTAAGAGACTACGTTGTGAAAAACTTTTCTGTTCAGGCGATGGCACGTGAATATGTAGAATTGTATAAAAAACTTGTGAGACCCACAGCGGACATACAAGAACATGTAGGACAGTTCAAAATGTTCGCGGCACCAAAAGCAGAAAAACTTCTGTCTGTCTCCGCAATGTCACGTAGTACAACCTCAATGAGTAATACGGATGTAGATGTATCGAACATTTCAAACGTCAGAACAGATGACCCTGTTCAATCGTTGACACGCCAGACACCTCTAAGGGCAACGGGGGAAGTGGTGTAAGTGTATTGACCCGTCTGTAGAGTTCGGTACAGAGCAAGGGGTCAAACTCCTCAAAGGGGCAGTGGCAGAACACATAGATAGTCAATTCTTGTGTGAGCCATTGCTCCATTTGTTTTGCCCAACTGTCGAGAAATGGTGCATTGACTTCAAGACGTGGATGTCCTATGTAGCGCACGAAAACAAAATCTGTGGTCGCGGCAATGTGTAACGGCAAATTCGGTTTGCGTTCACGTGCTTGAAGCGTTTTCTGCTCCTTCGTTGAGCCTGTCCTAATGGGGCGAGTGTCCATCATTACCCGTGCTATATGGTAGTGAGTAAGTAACTCATCTAACGTCTTTGCATAGTCTTCTTCATAAAATTGTGGGTGACGCACCTCTACGGCTAATCGTACATTTGTAGGCCAGAAGGCGAGATAGCGTTCGAGTTGTGGAAGTTGAGCAATGCCAAATGTCGGCGGCAGTTGTAGAAACATCGGGCCTAACCGACTGCCTAATCCTCTCATCCGCTCAATAAATTCGAGCGATTCCTCTTTGCAGGCATCCAGGTTCATTGAGTGGCTAATGCTACGTGACACCTTTGGGCAAAAGCGGAACGTTTCTGGTGTCTCCTGTACCCAACGAGCAATTGTTTCTGGAGAGGGTGTAGCATAAAAAGTAGTATTTCCCTCAACGGTCGTTAATTTTTGACTATACAGTGAAAGGAACTCGCTTGCTGGAGTACGTTCTGGAAAGAGCGAGCCAATCCATCCTTTGTAACCCCATGCCGGACATCCTATATAGAACATTGTATTTTCCTTATATTGCAATTTTCCCTCTTGACTTAAAGTGTTCTTTAACAAGTACACCTGACTATAACAAATGCATGGAGCGTTTGCAACATCTCTTGTTGCTCTATTCTTACTAAGCTTTGAAATGCCGGAACCTTTTGAGTACCCTATGCTGTATATAAGATACAGAAAGGGGTATGCGAGTGGCGACCGACGAAACAGAGATAATCGCACGTGCGATATGCGGCGACCAGGAGGCGTTTCGGCAACTCTGGGAGGCGCATCACGCGGTAGCAATGGCAGCGGCGTTACGCCTCTGCCACTCTCGTGTCCTTGCTGAGGAGATTACGCAAGGCGCATTTCTACTCGCGTGGCGTGGCTTGCCACGTTTCCAGCAGGGCTACCCGTTTCGCCCCTGGCTCCTGCGTATCCTCTATCGACACGCTCTGAACGTGATGGAGAAACAACGCCATTACTTGCAACCAATCACGCTATCAGATTTTGTAGAAGCCGAGCATGTGCAAGGTGCATTGCCGGAACAGAGTGATATGCA
>DAIQNC010000020.1:2883-4314 GCA_036788655.1 Ktedonobacteraceae bacterium | reverse complement strand
AAATGGCACAACGAGAGGAGATACGTCAGGCGTTGGCACAGCTTAATGCTGATCAGAGACGTGTTGTGGCTCTGCGTTATGGTGCTGACCTGACGGAGAGCGAGATTGCACAGATACTGGGATGGCCTGTTGGCACGGTAAAATCACGCCTCAATCGCGCACGTGAGCGGCTACGGATATTACTTACTGAAGATGACAAGGAGATGGAAGCGTATGGCAAACGATAAGCAGAATCATGGCACAACTGACCTGGACGCTCGTTTACGTACATACTTTGGGCCGCCGTTGCCTGAGCAGCCGCTTTCATCACAGACGTGGAATACACTGCATCAGCAATTGAGGCCACGATACAGGACATACTTGAGAGGACGTAGATGGCATGGCTTTCATGGGTTGCGCCGAAACAGAGCATCGAGAATTCCATCGTTTGTACAAGATTCGTTGGAGCGTGTCATGCATGAAGCTCGCTGGCATCAACACGTACCGACGTTGTATTGCTTAGTGAAAGGGAGAGTAGCTGAACCTTCAATTCGTATCACATCGACGCTTTTACCTGGTAAACCTGCGTTACGAGTAATGTTACCGATTTATGCTCCCACAACTATGCAAAACATCGAAATGGATGTCCTTATTGCGTCAGGATTAGCACGCTTTGTGCTGATGAAAGAGCGTATCCTGCGTTATGTATATGCTTGCCTATTAGTCATTATATGCTTGTTTACTGTATATAGTCTACTCCATAAACAACTTTATCTCGAAATTCCTATAGCCATTGTACTAAGTATATGTATTCTCTTCATGAGAGGATATCAACAACGTAGGCAAGTGTTTAGTGCAGACGAAATTCTTGTCTACTGGTTAAGCAGGAGCAGAGTCTGTGAAGGTTTACATCTGTTGGCAAACCGAAGCCATACGCCGCATCGTTGGCAGTTAAGTGAACCTTCGTTGGAAGAGCGTATACAGCGTGTATGTGGTACACAAGTAACAACCAGAAACCGAGATTTAACGCTTGTTGGCTAAGTCTCTCTATACATATGTAGTGCCGTGATGTATCACGGCTGTGCGAACGCGACGAGGAGTGTGAAAAATGAATGCAACTACACGAATGCACAAATTTACATCCGATGCACGTCATGTTATTGCTTTAGCACAACAGGAGGCAGAGCGGTTGGAACATGATTATATAGGGACGGAACATCTATTGTTAGGGCTACTCGATGTGCAAGACAGTAAGGCAGCACGTGTCCTCGCTCAATTTCATATAGATGCAGAAACTGTACGACAGCATATTCGGATGATACTGGCTACTCGCTCGAACATTTCGCCCGGAAATATTACTCTTGCCCTCGGACGGTTAGGTGCGTTTACCATACACTATAGAAAACAGAAAGAAAGTGTGGGTGGAGGGCGTCAATTGACACGTCGCGTTCG
>DAIQNC010000020.1:0-2873 GCA_036788655.1 Ktedonobacteraceae bacterium | reverse complement strand
ATCTTGCAGTGTTGGAGGCCGAACGGCAACACGCCGAACACATTGATACTGACCATCTATTATCGGGCATGTTGCGCGAAGGCGAAGGACTGGCGTGTGCCGTTCTTAAAAATATGGGCGTCGAATTAGAGGCGTTGAGGAAATCAATCGTTGAACGCTTGACATAATGCAGAGAATATGAGATAGTCGTGTGGTTATGACACGCATATAGCACATAAAATGCAGAGAGTTTTAAGATGTGTGTTAGCACTTGAATATATTCGTGGATGTGGTCGTTTGTAGGCTCGTGAATAATACAGCGTATCCCTTTTCAAATAGAAAATCTGTTGTTTGAGAGGTGAACAGACTCATGACGATCACGCTTGCTCCAGATGAAACTGAACTGGATGTTTCTCCAACTGAAACGAAAACGGCTCGTCGCGTAGGCGGCTGGTCACTCAAACCTCAACCCCGTGTTGGCCTCGATATGGGCAGCGATGATGATATGCTGCTGCTGGAAAATAAGACAGAGATAGCGTGGATTGTGTATCATAACTTCCATCAGCTAGGCATCATCGACCCCGATGAACTGCTCGTCTTTCACCTCTGTAAGCATGGCTCGCTGAATGCACGTCCTGTGGGAAAAGATGATACGGTAGAGTATCTTGTTCTTTCACTCAACTACTACGTCAATCAGATACACATCTATAAACGGCAGATGAGTAAAGACCTGGAAGTCTATGATATGAAGTCTGTATAGATGTGTATCGTTCTTCGTCATTTCAGGAAATTGAATAATGCAACGTTATAGTAAGCTTATGTGGGGTAAGGCTTACGCACTGAAATAGCTAACTCATGTGCCATAAAAAGTGATATGATAAAGGGTAGATACTGCGTGATTCATTGGAGGTAACGATGCAGATACCTGATTATATCACTAATGCGAAATTCCGTGCCTGGGTTGAAAAGATGGTTACACTGTGTAAGCCTGATAGGGTTCACTGGTGTGACGGTTCCCAGGAAGAATATGATTATCTGTGCGAACAGATGGTTGAGGCTGGTACGCTTATTCGTCTCAACCCGGAGAAACGGCCTAACAGTTTTCTGGCACGTTCTGACGCGAACGACGTTGCTCGCGTTGAAGACCGTACTTTCATCTGCTCACGGAGCAAAGTCGATGCTGGTCCGACAAATAACTGGATTGCTCCCAGAGAGATGAAAGAGACGCTTCAAAAACTCTTTGATGGCTGTATGCGTGGAAGAACGATGTATGTTATTCCATTTAGCATGGGGCCACTTGGCTCACCTATTGCCCATATTGGTGTAGAACTCTCAGACTCCCCGTATGTAGCTGTTAGTATGCGAATCATGACTCGTATGGGACGTGCCGTCTATGATGTTCTGGGAGAGAACGGCGACTTTATTCCATGTATGCATTCTGTAGGTGTGCCGTTGGAAGAGGGTCAGAAGGATGTTCCGTGGCCCTGTAACCCGGACACGAAATATATTGTCCATTTCCCTGAAGAGCGTTCCATCTGGTCGTATGGTTCGGGCTATGGCGGCAATGCGCTTCTGGGCAAAAAATGCTTCGCGCTACGCATCGCTTCCGTGCTTGCACGTGATGAGGGTTGGTTAGCGGAACACATGCTTATCCTGGGCGTTGAAAATCCACAGGGCGAGAAGACCTATGTTGCCGCAGCATTTCCAAGTGCCTGCGGCAAAACGAACTTTGCCATGCTCATTCCACCGAAGGCGTTTCAGGAAGAGGGTTGGAAGATAACAACTGTTGGTGACGATATTGCCTGGATTAAAATGGCTCCAGATGGGAAGCTCAACGCAATCAACCCGGAAGCTGGCTTCTTTGGTGTCGCTCCTGGGACAAGTGTGAACTCGAATCCGAACGCGATGGAAACTATTCGTGCTAATACGCTCTTCACCAATGTTGCGTTGACCGATGATGGTGATGTCTGGTGGGAAGGCATGACGAAAACGCCACCTGCACACCTCATCGACTGGAAGGGGCAGGATTGGACGCCTGAAAGTAAAACGCCAGCAGCACATCCTAATGCACGTTTTACTGCTCCCAGCAGCCAGTGTCCAGTGATTGACTCATCGGCTGATGATCCGAAAGGTGTTCCCATTTCCGCATTCATATTCGGTGGCAGACGTTCGGACGCTGTACCGCTTGTCTATCAAGCGTTCAACTGGAACTACGGTGTCTATGCGGCAGCCACTATGGGGTCGGAGAGGACAGCCGCCGCTGCTGGTAAGGTCGGAGAGGTGCGCCGTGACCCGTTCGCCATGTTGCCCTTCGCTGGCTACCACATGGCTGATTATATCAACCACTGGCTTAATTTCGGACGACAAGTGCCAAATCCACCGCGTATCTTCAGCGTCAACTGGTTTCGACGTGATAAGGATGGCAATTTTCTGTGGCCTGGCTTTGGCGAGAACATGCGAATTCTGAAATGGGTGACTGAACGCGCACACGGACATGCCTTTGGCATCGAAAGCCCGATTGGATGGATGCCGCGCTACGAAGATATCGACTGGCGTGGCATGGAAGATTTCTCTCGTGAGCAATTCAACCAGCTTATGACGGTTGACCGCGATGTGTGGGAACACGAGTTGCTCTCGCAAGAGGAATTGTTCATGAAATTGTATGACCGCATCCCGAAAGAGATGATATTCATTCGTGAACTGATACTTTCAAGCCTCTGGCGTTCCCCGGAGCGATGGGGATTGTCGCCAGAGTAAGCAAGAAAGTAGTTAGTAAGTACGTAAGGATGTCAGAATTGTAGTAAACGTTCGTTACGGTTGTGTAAGGCCGATTTGCCCTCTTGTACCTGCTTGAACATGTGACGCACATCGTCATACTGTGTATCGGTCACAGG
>DAIQNC010000019.1:11655-15021 GCA_036788655.1 Ktedonobacteraceae bacterium | reverse complement strand
GGCATATGGACGGGCAACCGATAAATCGGCGCACTACGAAGGGATGGCTTTGTAATGTTTATAACGATGGTGTTTTACTATGCTCATCACCAGTCCAGCAAATCCACGCATTGCGAAGGTGCGCGACCTGCAAACGACGCGGGGACGCAAGAAGAGCGACCTTTTTCTGATTGAGGGTCTGAATCTATTCGAGGCTATGCTGGATGCACAGGTGTATCCGCAGGAAGTCTATTATCAACCGGAACTGCTACAACGCACCGCTCGTGGCAACACATTGTTACAACGTCTTCTCCATACCTCTCACCTGCTCGACTCACAACGCATCGAAGTAAACATGCGCGTTATCGAAGCAATAAGCGATGCCATGACCTCTCAAGGCATTGTGGGGGTCGTTTCTATCGATGCACTTTTCCCTGAGTCTACACGTACTCGACGCGCAACACAGGAGCAATCACGTCCTACTCCTGTTCATCGTCCAGCACTCCTTGTGCTAGATGATATCTCAGACCCCGGTAACATGGGAACCATACTACGAACCGCTCTCGCCGCCGATGTCGATGCTGTACTGCTGACGCCGAATTGTACCGACCCCTACAGTCCGAAGGTGTTACGTGCCGCAACAGGTACACACTTTTTCCTCCCCATCGAAAGTGACCTCTCCTGGGAAAAGATAGCGGAAAGAATACACAATCATAGCTTACCGGACGCGCCAAACGTTCTACTTGCTGAAGCAGGAAGCACACAAATCTACTATGATGTAGACTTGACGCATCCTTTCACGCTCATAATAGGCAACGAAGCGCACGGCCCCTCTCGTGAAGCTCGTGCGCTTGCTACAAACAGTGTGACAATACCCTTAGCCAACCATGTCGAGTCGCTGAACGCGGCGATAGCAACAGCTATTCTGCTCTATGAAGCTGTTCGCCAGGTTCAACGACACAACAACACGTAATGATAAGCCCACACTTATATGCCTTAGATGCAGGTAAGAAACATGAAGAATATTAGAATATCTTATGCCATAGTGCAGAAAAGGCTTACCAGCGGCTGCCAATCTCCGTACTCTCATCTTCGAGTGCGGTGAATGTATCAGTCGCTCCACAACTCTCACAGGAGTCTGGGGACGAGCCAGTGTGTAGCATACCGCACACTTCACAAGCCCAGTGAGCGGTATCTGACCACGAATGTTGATCAACTACTTGAGCCGCTTCATGAAGAATATTGCTCTTCGTCGTAAATGTTCTCTGTGCAATCATGATTTCATACTCCCCTGTAATTGTATGGCAAAAACAGAACATTAACGCCTCTGATGCACTAATGTGAGTAGAGTGCCACTTGCAAATCGTTCGTATGAATTAAGTCTAACAGGGAACATGCCCAAAAGTCTACGAAATGAGATAGGTGTTACCGATACTATCCATAACTAAAAGGTTATGTATCACACCCAGGTTTGCACTGTTCCGCTTACGGCGCGGAAAACGCCGCTCACTGTCAGGCCATCGTCCTGAAAATCATTCATCGGGGTATTGATGCTGGACGTGGGCGCGTAATAGCCTTGATTCTCGCGCAATTTGAAGGCTTCTACAGATGAACGTAGTTGCTCGACAAGACGTATCAGATGCTCCATACTCAAAGAAGCTTCGCGTGTACTTGCTCCATTTTGTTGTGTCGATGCTGACACCGCCTGTATAATCTGTACAACCGCACTCGATGATTGCAACTGCTGCACTGCGGCACTGTTGATACGCTCGATTTCATGAGCCTGTTGCTCTACGGCAGTGAAGATTGACTCCAGCGCAGTTCCAGCTTCCTGCGTCAATTGCGTTCCCACCTGTGTCTCACGTTGTGTATCTTGCATAGAGAGAGCAACTGCGCCAATCTCCTCACGTACATTTCGCACAATCTTCGTAATCAAGGCAGCCTCTTCCTTCGCACGTTCTGCAAGTCTGCGAATGTCGATAGCGACCGCTCCAAAGCCTTTCCCATCCTCACCAGCCATCGCCGATTGTATCGCAGCATCGAGAGCAAGCCGATTGGTCTGGTGTGCAATATTTCCGATGACCGTCACAATCTCATCAATTTCGCGTGAGCGTTCACCAAGCAACTGCACTTTTTCAGCCGTTGAATATACGTTTTCGTTGATGCGACCCATACCCTGAACCGCCTGATACAGCGACTCGCGCCCTGACTGCGCATTTGCGCGGGCATTTCGCGCAACGGAGAGCAACAACTGCGCTCGCTCGGCAACCTGACGATTGGAGTGTGCCATATGCTCGACCTCAATTGACGCCTCGTTCATCTGGTGTACCTGCATATCGCCGCTCTCCACCAGTTGTGTCATGCGATCCAGCACCATCCCCGTCGAACTATCTACCTCGCTCGCCACCATTTTCACGCGCACAATCAGGCTCGCCAACTCTTCAACCATATAATTGAAGGAGTCTCCAAGTACGCCAAGCGCATCAGTTGTCACTTCCGCCTGCACACGTAAATCACCTTCACCAACGCCACTGACCTCGCTCACCAGTTTCTCTACTTGCGTCTGTAATGCATCGCGTGATGCATTTGTTTCCTGAATCAAGCGCACGATGTTATCGAGCATATAATTCATAGAGTATCCCACAAGGGAGATTTCGTCGCGTCCCGTTACCATTGCTCGTGCATCGGTCTCACCACGTCCAATGCGCCTCGTCAGCGTTGCTAACTGGTTGAGCGGCTTTGTGATGCTCGTACTCAAAATATAGCCAATGAGCAAGACAACAAGTAGTGTACAAAGAAAGGCAACACTAGTCTCAAAAATAACTGGCCCCATCTGTGCAGAACCAACCTTGAGACTGAATGACACACCAAGCATCACAATAATAATGCCTGGTAGCAAGGCCGCCAGCGCAAAGGCATAAAGTAGGCGACGCGCTATCGGGATATTGGAAATAGAAGAGAACATAAGCTTCTAGCCCTCCATACAGACGACTAAGGCTACGGGGTGTTTGTGCCATACACGGATACACGTCCACACCTACAACCTGTCCACACATTGAATCTATTACATAATAGAACGGGCAACATTCAGTATTGAGTGTACCGCATCCTTTCATCGTTTCAAATTTATTCAAAGTGAATAGCCCATTTTTACTATATGTACTTTCAGTGTTTCGCACCTTCGACGTGCTATACTGTAGCAAAAAGCAAACGAGGCTTTCTTGATCATGACTATACCAGACAATACCTATGCCTTCAACCTTACTGAATCATGGCCTTTTCATAAAGTGCTTATCGCCAATCGTGGCGAAATCGCGCTCCGCATCATTCGTGCCTGCCGTGAACTAGGCTTGACCAGTGTTGCGGTCTATAGCGATGCCGACCGCG
>DAIQNC010000019.1:3887-11638 GCA_036788655.1 Ktedonobacteraceae bacterium | reverse complement strand
CATGTTCGCATGGCAGACGAGGCGTATCACATTGGCCCGGCAACGGCGGCAAAAAGCTATTTGAATATTCCCGTCCTTATCGACGTAGCGAAAAGGAGTGGCGCACAGGCGGTTCATCCTGGCTACGGCTTCCTCTCTGAGAATGCCAGCTTTGTCGAGGCGTGTCAACAAGCGGGTCTTATCTTCATTGGGCCACCGACAGAGGCAACGCAAGCGATGGGTGAAAAGACTGCGGCTCGTCGCACAGCACAGGCGGCAGGCGTTCCGATTGTTCCCGGAGCAATGCATGACGTAGAGGATGATGCAGTCGCCATTGAAACAGCCGAGCAAATTGGCTATCCCATCATGCTGAAAGCGGCGGCAGGTGGTGGTGGCAAAGGTATCCGCTTCGTGCATGACCCGAAAGACCTGCTTCCCTCACTACGCACAGCACGCAACGAGGCGAAAAGTGCCTTCGGTGATAGCAGTGTGTATCTCGAAAAGGCCGTGACCCCTGCACGTCATATCGAAGTGCAATTCATCGCGGACACGCACGGCAACGTTGTTCATCTAGGTGAGCGCGAATGCAGCATTCAGCGTCGTCACCAGAAGCTCATTGAGGAATCGCCCTCACCCGTTGTCGATGCTGCTCTGCGCGAACGCATGACAAGTGCGGTCATCAATCTTGTGCGCTCCATCAACTACGTCAATGCTGGAACCGCCGAGTTTCTGCTTGGGCCAGATGGCAACTTCTACTTCCTTGAAGTCAACGCACGTATTCAGGTCGAGCATCCCGTGACCGAACTCGTGACAGGCGTTGACCTCGTGCAGGAGCAATTTCGCGTCGCCGCTGGTCTGCCGCTCTCCTTCACACAGGAGCAGATTACGCTTCGAGGAGCCGCGATTGAGTGCCGTGTTGCAGCAGAAGACCCCGACAATCGCTTTCTGCCTGCCGCAGGAACGGTACAATCACTACAGGAGCCATCTGGCCCTGGAGTACGCCTGGAAAGTAGCCTGTACCCCGGTCTACAGGTGTCACTTTTCTACGACTCGCTGCTCTCTAAATTGATTGTGTGGGGCAGTAACCGCGCTCAGGCTATCGCACGTCTACGCCGCGCCCTCGACGAATACAGCATCCTGGGAGTACGCACGACCATCCCCTTCGCTCGCTGGCTCGTAGACCAGCCGCGCTATATTATGGGCGACATGTCCACCGACTTCATCGCTGAAGAGTGGGATACGCGCAACAAGCAACCAGAAGAGAATGCAATTGAGGCGGATGAACTCATAGGTGAGCCAACCACTCCATCACCTGAACAGGTTGCCGCCATTGCCGCAAGCCTTTTGATGCAAAATCATCTCGACAACGAGCAGCAACGCCGCCAACCTGCCGCCGATGGCAACGGGAACGGCGATACCAACAAGTGGCGCGACGTAGCACGCCGCGAAATGCTGAGACGAGGGTAAAGGCACACTGAGGCGCGGCTAATAGGCACACAGAAAGGGTGATACCCAATAGGAAGGAAAGAATCCTATGCCCAGACCATCGCCATACGCGCTCGTCTGGTGTGAAGACTCTCAGCACTATGAGCTGCACAATCACGGAACACCTGTGCAGTGGTTCACACCAGGAGACGAGCCTACCTTTGCTTGCTGGTTGGCCGAGCATAGCGCGTTTTCCTTTGTTGGACGAGCAGGGAGGCTCTCGGTCAGAAAAGAAGCTAGAGGAAGCGACAGAGGCTACTGGTATGCCTATCGTAAGCAGGAGCAGCGCACCCGCAAGGGCTATCTCGGCACTTCAGCCCAGGTGACGTTTGCCCGTTTAGAGGAGCAGGCTCAATCGCTCACGAGTCCCCAATCCCTTCCTCTTGCTCGCAATCTAGTGAAACAATCTTCCCAGCTATCGATCCCTCTACTCTTCACCAAGCTCACTCCTCCTCGTCTGCCTCTGTGGTTCGTAGATCGTACCCACCTACTCCGTGACCTGGATGCCATCAACACTCGCCCATTAACCCTTGTCTCTGCCTCGGCTGGCAGCGGGAAAACAACCCTGATTTCGGCATGGATAGCCGCTTCCCAGTTGCAGACAAGCAAGGGGCCAGCAGCTCAGACTCAACAGACCATTGCGTGGCTCTCTCTGGATACGCTGGACAATGATCCCATCCGCTTCTGGGCATCATGTATTGCTTCTTTGCAAAGCTGTCTGCCCTCGATTGGAGCTGAAGCACTTGCTCTGCTACACGCATACGAGTCTCCCCCAATCTCAACTATCTTGACGGCACTTCTCAATGAAATTATGCGGCTTGACCAGGAAGTTATCCTGATTTTAGATGACTTCCATCTCATCACTGAACAAGCCATCCACGAAGGGCTGTCATTCGCACTTGATCATCTGCCTACCAACCTTCATCTGGTTCTCGCTACACGCACGGACCCACTTCTTCCACTCTCACGGCTTCGCGCTCGTGGTCAGTTACTCGAAGTCCGCTCCAGTGATTTGCGCTTTACTCAGGAAGAATCAGCAAGCTTCCTTTTGCAGCATATGGAACTACCTCTTTCATCAGAAGACGTGACCATGCTACACTCCCGTACAGAGGGCTGGATAGCTGGTCTGCATCTGGCAGCACTCTCCATGCGTAAGCAGCAAAACCTCTCTCAATGGGTCTCAGGCTTTGCAGGTAGCCACCGCTATCTGCTGGATTATGTACAGCAGGATATCCTGGCACACTTGCCGATACCACTTCAGCACTTTCTACTTCAAACATCGCTGCTATCCAGAATGAATGCCGCCTTATGTCAGGCTATTACCGAAGGGACTTCGTTGCAGGACAGCCAGCAGATGCTGGAGGAGGCGGAGCAAGCCAACCTCTTTGTGGTTCCACTAGATGAGCAGCGTCAGTGGTATCGCTATCATGATCTGTTTCGTGAAGTCCTGCGTACCCGGTTATACACTTCTCAGCCAGAACTGGTGCCGCTCCTGCACACACGAGCAGCACATTGGTATGAGTCGCAGGGCGGCTGGCGAGAGGCTATTATACACGCGCTGACCGCGCCTGACTATCCGCTAGCCGCCTCCTTAATGGAGAAGGCTGCTCCTCACTTCTGGCTCAATGGGGAAGCCAGAACCATCCACAACTGGGTTCTCACGCTACCAGATAATGTTCTGCGTGAACATACACGGTTGGCTCTCAATGCTGCGTTGCGCTTTCTCAACTCTGTCCATATCAGCACTGAAACGCTACACATCAGTATGACCGCTCAGGTGCAACGGACTATCACACGTATGGAAGCGATTCTGCACAGTCGAGAGATACACATGCTTTCAGAAGCAGACGCGGCATTGATCGAGCGGCGTCTATGCATGTTGCGTGCCTTAATCGAGGTTCGAGCTATCATGGGACGCGGTGACAAAGCGCGCCTGCATCTCCTAACACGCGAACTGGAAGCACTCCCCTCTGATGACGAGGTGAGTTGGCAGCTAATTCCACTCTCATTCGCCTTCTGGCTCGCTCTGTCACTTCAACAATCAAGTGCAGACCTGGTGGAAAAGCTGCGCGGGGCACGACAATGGATTAGCGAAGCTGGAGATCATCTCATAACGTTCCGTGTAACGACGTGGCTGGCTACAGCGTATGTAGAAGCCGGACAGTTACATCATGCTCACCGCGAATGCCTCTCTGCCCTCACCTTACTTGAGCAGATTAGTGGAGGAACACCCGTAGCAGGTTACATGCTTTTCGCCCTTTTCAATATTTACTACGCCTGGAATCGTCTGGACGAAGCATCGAATGTGTTGCACCGTTTGCTACGTATCGCACAGGATTGGCAACAGGTAGAGCTACTGATGATCGTGGAAAGATCAACAGCGCGGCTGGCTCTCGCACGAGGAAATATAACTGAGGCGCAGGAGGCACTGCAAAGGGCGGAGGCACTTTTTGAGCAAGAAGAATTTGTCAACAATGTGCGCTGGGTGGTAGATACTCGCGTCCGCCTGTGGCTGGTTCAAGCCAACCTGACTGAGGCTAATATCTGGGCAGCTCACACTACTGCCTCCCTGCAAACATGGAATCCCTTACGTAAGTGGGAGGTGCTGTTACTGGCGCAGGTTGAACTTGCACAGCAAAAGCCAGTACGCGCAGTTGAAACGCTCGAACGATTCAATTGGCATCAGGATCAGCCAGCAGATATCGAGAAAACGCTTGAATGGATGGTATTGTACACGGTGGCTCTCTTTCAGGTAGGAAAATTGGCGCAAGCACGCACGGTTGCGGCTCGCCTATTCACAATGACCGAGCCGGAGGGCTACATCCGCGTCTATCTGGACGCTGGCCCCTCTATGAAACAGGCACTCCAAATGCTGTTGCAAGCACCGCCTGCTAGTAATGCTTCTACCGCCGCTATTCCCACGCCTTATGTGCTACGTTTGCTAGCAGCCTTTGAACAGGAAGAAGCCAGGCTCACACAGGAAAACAATGCCCCACCTGCCACGACACACAAAGCCCTATCACGTCCATCACAACATATGCTACAACAAGGACTCATCGAGCCACTTTCTCGACAGGAGCAACAGGTGCTACGGCTCCTGGTGAGAGGTAGCACCTATGTCGAGATGGCAGAGGCTCTCATCGTTTCCCCCAATACGATTAAAACGCAGGTCAGCAGCATTTATCGCAAATTGGGCGTGAGCCGACGTGCCGAAGCTATTGCGATAACGGAGCAACTGCACCTCCTCTAACCGATGTGATGCTCCAACATCCGCCCTATTTGGGTAACTAAAATGACTCAGATATGCCCGGATATCTTCTGTGAAATCACCCATCTAATCACGAACACAGGTGATGTCTGTTCTCCATCTACAAACTATACTCTTCTCAAGACCTTCGGTAAAGTACATTCCAGCAGGAGAGGCAGGCAACTCATGTATGTTTCCATCCGCATTCAAGGACACCTCGACTCCTCCTGGCAGGAGTGGTTGGAGAGGTTAGAGATTGTACATGAGGAAGGCGGCACCTCACAGCTTTGCGGTATGCTTGCGGATCAAGCCGCCCTGTATGGAGTGCTTACCAAGATCGATCACTTGAGCTTAACCTTACTCTCGCTCGAACGCAGCGAAACCAGCCTGAAGGAGAAAAGAACATGAGATTACAAGTATCCGAGATTATGACTCTGGATGGGGTCATGGAAGCACCGGAACAGTGGGTATTCCAATACATGGATCAGGAAATCGGGGAGGATGTCATGGCTGCGCTTCAGCAGACCGACGCCATGCTCTTCGGACGCAAGACGTTTCAGGAAATGGCGGCGGCGTGGCCCGACAGAACGGGGGACATGGCCGACATCTTTAATAGCGTCCCCAAGTACGTCGTCTCCAGCACTCTAGGGAATGTAACCTGGAACAACTCCCACGTCATTACAGGCTCTATCGTGGAAGAAGTGGCGAAGCTGAAAGCGCAACCCGGTAGGGTTCTCCTGCTCCAGGGAAGCGCGGACCTGGTTCGGTTGCTCGCACAACACAACCTCATTGATGAATATTCGCTGCACATAGCTCCTCTCGTCCAGGGAAAAGGAAAGCGTCTCTTTCAAGAAGGGGATCAGGCTCGACTTCAACTGGCGAATACGAAAGCATATAAAGCTGGAATGCTCACGCTGAACTACGAATCAGCCGGAAAGTGATAGAAGGCAGTCACGGAGCCAGATAAGAAATTGGTTCCGTGACTGTAGCTCGTTATCCACATGAAAGGGAACACATTATATGCCACAGGTAACTTCAAAGGATGGAACGTGCATCGCTTATGATAAAATTGGTCAGGGACCGGCGGTCGTCATTGTAGGTGGCGTCTTAGGCGACCGTTCACAGCAAGCACCTCTGGCACAACTGTTAGCTTCGCACTTCACGGTCTACAACTTTGATCGTCGGGGACGCGGCGAGAGCGGAGATACGCCCCCATATGCAGTCGAGCGCGAAATCGAAGATATCGAAGCCATGCTTAACGCAACCGGGGGTTCAGCGTTTGTCTATGGTACATCCGGCTGTGGCGTTCTCTCTCTGGAAGCGGCGGCTCACGGACTTTCTTCTAAAATGAAGAAACTGGCGATCTGGGAACCGCCCTATGTCGTTGATGACAGTCGCTCTCCCGTGCCGCCAGACTACCTGGAGCAGCTTCGTGGAATGTTGCGTGAAGGGCACCGAGGCGACATGATTGAACTTTTCTTTACAAAGGCAATCGGGATGCCTGTTGAATTCGTCGCACCCATGCGCCAGTCGCCGTTCTGGGCGGCTCAAGAGGCGTTTGCCCCCACGCTCGTCAATGAAGCTATTCTCATGGGCAATGGCGATTTCAAATTGCCAAAAGAGCGGATGGCAACTGTGGCGGTTGAAACGCTCGTCATTGACGGCGGAACCACTCCCTGGATCAGCAAAGCTGCGGATGCCGTAGCTGCTGTCCTGCCTAACGCGCATCGCTACACCATTGTGGGTCAACCTCATAACGTCGCTGATGAGGCAATATCCCCCGTGTTGATGAAATACTTCCAGTCCTGAGTCGAAACGAAACGCATTGTTCTCCTGCCCTCCGTGGGGACGTGCTATCAGCAAAGAAGGATAGAGAGATGCAATACAGTACCTCACAAGAGGCTTCATCCGATAGAATGAAATTGACTGGAGCGTTGCTTGCCTGTGGTATCATCGCTGGCCCCTTCTATATCGTCGTAGGTCTTATCCAGGCTCTCACTCGACCTGGTTTCAATCTTCTGCGCCATGATCTTAGCCTACTCGCCAACGGCAGCCTGGGTTGGATTCAGATTAGTAACCTCATCGTGTCTGGTCTGCTAGTTCTGGCTTGTGCATTTGGAATGCGCCAGGCTTTGCATCATAGTCGGGGCGGAACATGGGGGCCTCTACTGGTGGGCATCTATGGGTTAGGTTTAATTGGTGCTGGTATCTTCATTGCTGATCCGGCAGCCGGTTTTCCTCCTGGAACCCTGGCCGATGCTCACACCATTAGTTGGCATGGTCTACTGCACATTATTACTGCTGCTGTCGGATTTCTCGCTCTGATTGCCGCGTGCATGGTGATGGCTCGCCGCTTTGCCTCTCAAGGCTTGAGGGAGTGGGCAACCTATTCGGCAGGAAGTGGCCTTCTTTTCTTAGCTGCCTTTGTTGGGATCGCTGGCGGATCGGGCCAAACCTGGAGCGTCATTGGCTTTTGGATCGGCGTCATATGCATTTGGACGTGGCTCTTGCTCCTGTCGGTCCGGTTGAGAAAGGAGTTGAAACTATGAGATTTCGTGCCAGAATAGAGCTTCACGGGAAGACTGCTACGGGCATTGTCGTTCCGCCAGAGGTCGTCGAGTCCCTCAATGCGGGTAAACGTCCACCAGTTCGTGTCACAATCAATGGCTACACCTATCACAGTACGGTAGCACCTATGGCAGGTGAGTTTCGGCTCCCCGTCAGTGCAGAACATCGTACAGCAAGCGGTGTCACGGTTGGCGACGAGGTCGAAGTCGAGGTCGAACCCGACACCCAGACCCGCGAGGTGAATGTACCGCCTGACCTACAGGAAACACTTAACGGCGATACAGACGCCAAACGCTTCTTTGACGGCCTATCCTACAGTAACAAGCAACGTATTGTCCTCTCCATCGAAGGAGCAAAGACTACCGAGACAAGGCAGCGACGCATCAGCAAAGCTATAAGTGACCTCCACGAAGGGAGAGCCTAACACAAGCTTTCGAGACAAGTACACAACATGTCAAACCGACTGCGTTCA
>DAIQNC010000019.1:1637-3877 GCA_036788655.1 Ktedonobacteraceae bacterium | reverse complement strand
CAGTCGGTTTGACATGTTGTGTACTTGTCTCGAAAGCTTCTACCAGGGTGAGATGGAAGCGATTATTTCTCTTCAACAGGAGCAGGCAAGGTAAATTTCGGGGGTGTTGCACCTCGTCGTTTCGCTGCCGCTTCCTTCAATTGTTGCACAGCTTCATAAGGAACATAGCGACCACCGAGCGGTGTTGGATGAATATTGGGGCCATGAAAATCAGTTCCACCCGTCGGAATCAAGTCATATTCGTGAGCAAGTTTGAGTAGCTCCTGCTCTTGCTCCGGCGTGTAGGGGCCGTAGTATGTTTCAAGTCCGACCATGCCAGCTTCCTTGAGGCCGGGAAGCCATTCGCGTAACTCTGTGAGTCCGGGCAGGTCGATGGGATGCGCGATAACGGGTAGGCCGTTCGCGCTCGCAATCAGGCGTACTGCGTCCTCTGGCGTGAGCTTGTAGCGTGGCACGTATGCAGGTTTGCCTGTACCAATATACTTATCAAATGCCTCACCTATGGTCTGTACGTAGCCTGCTTCGAGCAAAGCCTTTGCCACGTGTGGACGCCCGACAGACCCTTGAGCAATCTCGCGTACACGATCCCACTCAACCGCAATACCCTCTTCGTTCAGCAATTCAACCATGCGTTGTCCACGTCGCTCACGTGCATCACGCAACACCTTAATCATCGCCTGAAACTCTGGTCGCTGCAACTCAATAAAATAGCCAAGCACATGCACCTCACCACCACTGACATCTGTATTAATCTCAATGCCCGGAATAAATTCGAGGTCGAGATTCCGTGCTGCCGCGTGTGCCTCCTCAATACCATCCGTCGTATCGTGGTCAGTCAGGTCAACGGCACGTAGGCCAAGCTCTTTACAGCGACGCATCAAATCTGTGGGGCCATATACGCCATCCGAAGCCGTCGTATGCATATGTAAATCAACATAATTTTGCATTATTGGAAGTTTCTCCTGGTTTCTCTTGTTATATCGAAATAATCTGAATACATGTTGTGACGTGATTTATCACGTGCGTGACCTATGTTGTGACGTGATTTATCACATCTGTATGCCTTCAAATTAGCCTACGCACGTGATAAATCACGTCACAACATGTTTATGATGTTATAACGTATGTAACTACTGATACTTAACGCGCATAGTCAATTGAGCGTGTTTCTCGCACAACGGACACCTTGATTTGTCCGGGATATTCAAGGTCTTCTTCGATACGATGCGCAATTTCACTGGCAAGGCGACTTGCCGCGAACTCGTCGATCTCCTCCGGCCTGACGATGATACGCACTTCGCGCCCAGCTTGAATCGCAAAGGATTTTTCGACGCCTGCGAAAGAGTTTGCGATACTTTCCAGCGACTCCAGCCGCTTGATGTAGAGGTCGATGGTTTCTCGACGCGCTCCCGGTCGAGCAGCAGAGATGGCGTCAGCCGCCTGAACAATCACTGCTTCCAGCGTCTGCGGCTCCGCATCGGTGGCATGGTGTGCGACCATCGCATGTACTATTTTCGGCGATTTGCCGAAGCGACGTGCGATTTCGCCACCTACAATGGCATGTGGACCCTCAACCTCCTGGTCGATAGCCTTTCCCATATCGTGCAGGAGTGCGGCAGTTTTGCATACATTCACATCAGCACCCAGTTCGTATGCGATAGTCGCAGCGAGAATAGAGACTTCGACGGAGTGGGCGAGAACGTTCTGACCATAGCTGGTGCGGAAATGGAGTCGCCCCAGGATTTTGAGCAGTTCGGGTTGCAGTCCTGTCACATTCGCCTCAAGCGCAGCCCGCTCGCCAGCCTCGCGGACGACGATATCGACCTCCTGACGCGCTTTCGCAACCACATCCTCGATACGTGCCGGGTGAATACGCCCATCGAGAATAAGCCGTGTCAGGGCCAGACGCGCAACCTCACGGCGCACCGGATCGAAGCCAGAGAGAACAACGGCCTCTGGCGTATCGTCAATAATCAGGTCTACGCCCGTTGCAGCCTCTAATGCCCGGATATTACGCCCCTCACGTCCAATAATGCGCCCCTTCATCTCATCGTTCGGCAACTGCACCACAGACACAACGGCCTCCGACACCTGGTCAGAGGCACAGCGTTGAATGGCAAGCGTGATAATCTCACGCGCCCGTGCTTCCGCCTCGTCACGTGCCTGCTCCTCTATCATACGAGTGCGCTTTGCAGCCTCAGCACGTACTTGACTCTCGACACGACTCAGTAGCACATCTT
>DAIQNC010000019.1:0-1627 GCA_036788655.1 Ktedonobacteraceae bacterium | reverse complement strand
CAATTGCGCGATACGCTCAAGTTCCGCAAGTTGACGCTGCCTACTCTGCTCAACCTCTGCCAATTGCTGTTGCTTGCTCTGCTCAATCTCCTGACGCAATTGTTCGATGGAACGCTCTTTTACTTGAAGCTTTCGCTCCCGTTGTTCAAGAGCCTCAATCTTGCGATCAAGGCTCTCCTCTCTCTGCTGCATTCGCCGCTCTTGTCGTTGCAATTCGGCTCGTCGCTCTGCGTTTTCGCGCTCAATTGTTTCACGGAACCGTGCAGTCTCTTCACGTGCCTCCTTCAATGCAGCACGTTGTTGATCTTGAACCTCCAGTAATCGCCGCTCGCTAGACTCCCTCTCGGCTCGCAGGCTCTCTTCAAAATGAATCTTGTAGCGCGTCCTACCTACATAGAAACCGACCATCATTGCAAAAAGCGCACCGAGTGGTATGGCGAAGATGAGGGCTACGACGATGGTATTTGACACGTCGATCAACCTCCAATATGAAGACAAGTTTCTATCGCACAGAAACTCGAATCAGAAATGATACCTTTTTGGGATACCAGACATAGATAGTAACATAATACACTATATTGCTGTGTATTCACAGGCAAACCTTAGAAAAAGGGGTGTATCAGAACTACTATATAGGACTCTTGACATTTCGTCAAGCATATGATGTGGCCTCTATTTGTAGTGCGACAATTCATTGTCGGCGTCCGCATAATACCGAATGCAATGTTAAGAGCTACACAACCCAATGCCCCGTGAGGAATAAGAGGAACAGAAGCGCAAACAGTGGCAGTGCAACAAGCAGATACGTCATATTAAACCATTGACGCCTTCCATAACGTGCCAGAAGCATGAAACCTACAACGATGCATAGCACATAACGTTCCATCGACGCAAGTGGATCGTAAGGAAGTCCAGCAGAGGGCGCACGAGCAGGAGTGATGAGTGCATAGAGCAGTAAAAGTACACCTGAAAGCACGAACACCCACTGGTCACGCCGTAACCGCTCAGGCCCAACAAAGCACAGCACGAGCAACACCACAAAGAGAACTAATGCCGTCACATCCATGAGATCATGAGGAATGATAAAGAGTAAATGCGGAAGATGCAACAGGTCATGGAGCGTCAATACAAGCCCTGTCCAGGGAAGTTTAAAGCCAACTCCCCAGTAACTTTGTGCATGTATGAAGGCCAATGCATCACCAAATACTCGTTTCAATGCATAAGCATAAAGCATAAGCGCGAATGGAATAAGTAATGATGCAATAATACCAACGTTCTTTATGAGGATAGTACGAGAGAATTTATCATTACGTAACACAGGCCACTCAACGCGCAAAAACTCATAGAGGAACACAATAAAAAGCAATACACCACGTATATCCGTAAGCGTAGCGAGCGCACCGAAGAGACCTGCGAGCCACCAGTGACGACGGCGTAGCGCATAGAGGCTCAATGCAATAAAGAGGAACAACAATGCATCGCTATATGCCACAAAAAAGAACATTGCTCCCGGAAAAATCGCTGCATACAACACTGCTCGTTTTGCCGTCTCTCCATCGACCCCCATCCCCACAAGCCGATACAGAGCAATTATGGCTATAAGAAATGCGATATTAGAGAGGAAGAG